>CALVUM010000052.1 GCA_944363605.1 uncultured Bacilli bacterium | reverse complement strand
ACACCATGAATCCACCAAGTACATATGTGGCATCATATGATGAAAGTAGTTTACAAGATGGAAGTGTCATGGCATATGTCATAGAAAATGAAGAAGGAGCATATACCATAGAATTTCAAACAGATGGAATGTTTTTAATGGAGTCAGGAATAGCATATTTTTCTGGTTTTACAAATGTAAGCGAAATAGAAGGCTTAAGATATATAGATACATCGAATGTTACAAATATGAGTCAGATGTTTTCTAATATGCGGAGTCTAACCGAATTGGATGTCAGTGGCTTTGATACCTCAAATGTAACCAATATGAGTGCTATGTTTTATAACATGCGTGGTTTAACATCATTAGATTTAAGCAATTTGGATACCTCAAAAGTTATAGATATGAGTTATATGTTTTTAGGTAGTAGCCACCTTACATCATTAAATTTGAGTGATTTCAATACCTCAAATGTAACGAATATGAGTTATATGTTTTACTTGATGGAGAGTCTTACAAAATTAGATTTAAGCAATTTTGATACATCAAATGTAACCAATATGAGTCAGATGTTTACTGGCATGGATAATTTAACAGAAATAAATATAAGTAATTTCAATACCTCAAATGTAACAGATATGAGTGCTATGTTTTCTGGAATGAGCAGTCTAACTGAATTAGATGTCAGTAGTTTTGATACATCAAAAGTTACATATATGGATGGTATGTTTGATAGTATGAGCGGTTTAACAACATTAGATTTAAGCAATTTTGATACATCAAATGTAACGAATATGAGTTCTATGTTTTCTAGCATGAGCAGTCTAACTGAATTAGATGTCAGTAGTTTTGATACCTCAAATGTAATAAATATGATCAGTATGTTTAATGGAGTGAGTAGTCTAATAGCATTAGATTTAAGTAATTTTAATACTTCGAATGTTACATATATGGATGGTATGTTTGCTAGTATGAGCGGTTTAACAACATTAGATTTAAGCAATTTTGATACTTCAAAAGTTACAGATATGAATGATATGTTTTCTAATTCTTCTAATTTAATTAATATTACCTATGGAAATAATTTTATCTACGCCAATTCTGCATCTGTCTCAAGAATGTATTATAATTGCCCAGCTAACAAACCAACAGATCCTTCGTGGGATGGAGTTATTTAAGAAAATAAAAAAATCACTTATCACATAGAATGTAATAGGTGATTTTTTTTATGGAAAAAAAGGAAGAATTTAAATCATTTGCCCGTCTTCATCCAGAATTGTTGGATTATATTAAAAATAAAGAAATGACATGGCAAAGCTTTTATGAAATTTATGATATTTATGGGACAGATGAGAATGCTTGGTCAAAGTATTTACAATCAGGAAATACTGTTTCTTCAAAAGATACGGTAAATGTTATAACAGAAAAATTAAAAACAATTGATATGAATTCTATTCAAGAACATATTAAAACAGCTCAAAAAGCCTTAGGAATCGTAAGTGAATTAACGAGTAAGACAGACACTACTACCCCTTTAACTGCAACAGTTCCCAAAGTTCCTAGACCCATAAATAAATTTTTTGAGGATTAGCCCATGGATCTTATGCTTCAAAAAAGATTTTTAGAAAATCAAAAAATGTATCAATATTTAAAAGAAAATTCTTATTGGTTCAAATATTTAAATAGAGATGCAAATAGCTATAAAGAATTTGAAACAAAAATGAAAGAATTATATAAAGAAAGACCAACCGACAAAATAAGTGAAATGATTGATAATATTGATTTAATAAATGGTGTATTAATGTCCCTAAAATAATTTGACAAATAAAGAAAAAGTTTTTACAATAAATACCTACTGAGGTGGTCAACTTGAAACAAATTTCTTATGTTATAGGAAAATCTTCTTATACTAAAAAAATAGATATTGAAGATCAAGAAAATATTGAAATTATTAATAAACAGTTTTCTTTATCTATTCCATTAATTACTGGGGTAAAAATTGAAAATAAAAAAGAAACAAAAACGATTTTTGTGGGCAAAGAAATAGATTTGCAAAATATTATTACTAAAAACTATTTACTAGAAAAATACGAACTATCTTTAGAAGCGTTAATGGAAATAGCCTTACAAGGGTTTAAAAGAGCTTGTTTGCTAAACTATAAAAAATATGATCAAATTGTAGTTGGCGTTCGTGAAAAAGACATCATCGTGCCAGATTATTTTGCTTTAAAAAAGCTAATTATAGATGAAACAAATTGTTTAGAAGAAAAGGAAAAAAATGGATAGTAGAAAGGAGGAACAATTCTTTCTTTTTTTTATTGTAAATTATTGTAAAAAAAAGTCGAATATGTTAAAATTTCATATAGAGTAGAGTGGTAAAAATGGATGTGATGGTGTGACTAGTAAGAAAAAACAGATTCTAGAAAAGCTCATAAACATTTTTTTAAACATATTGATTTTTATTTTTGGAGTATTTTTATTAATTTCAATTTATAACAATATTCAAATCAATATTTTGGGAAATGATTATTCAAGTTTTTTTGGGTATTCCATGTTTGAAGTTCAGACAGGAAGCATGAAAAAGGCAATAAACCCAGGAGACATGATTGTAGTAAAAAGTGAGCCAGATATTAAATTAAATGACATTATAACATATAAAGAAGGTAGTGAATTTATAACGCATCGAGTAATTGAAGTTTATAACGAAACTTATGTAACTCAAGGTGATGCGAATAATACAAAAGACAAACCAATTACTAAAAATCAAGTTGTTGGTAAAGTAATAAAAGTGTTACCAAAATTTGGGATTATTAGAAGAATATTATTCAATCCATTTGTCTTAATTGCTTTAATAATTACTCTATATTTAATAAGTTCAATGTTTGGAAGAGGTAAGAATATGAAAATAAAAGAATTTTTATTAAAAATAATTAACAAACTCAAAGAAAAATTGGAGTCAAGCGAAGAAGAAAAAAAATCTTTTTCAATTGAATCAAATAAAAAACCAATTATTTTAAAGAACGAAGTGATAGAAGACATTTCTATAAAAGAAGTTCAAAATATAGAACCAGAAAGGGAAGAAGAAACACTTCTTGCCAAAGATGCTAAAGAAATTTTAGAAAAGAGTTCCCAAGAAGATTTGGATAAAACAATTTTCTTTAGAATGGTTTCCGTAGATAAAAAGGATTTAGAATCTGATTTTAAACCAGATGTTAGTGAAGAAATAGAAGAGGAAGAACCAAAAAAGTCGATTAAACCAGCAAAAAAAGAAATAGATACCAACGAAAAGCTTGAAGAAGTAGCAAGAGCAAAATTAGAATTATTGAATAAAAAAAGAAAAAAATGTAAAAATATTATTGAAAAAATCATGTTATTAAAAACGGATGAATTAGAAGAGATTATTAAAGAATTAAACTTCCATCGTGAATATAAAACGAATGAACCAAGTATTAAAGAATATTTTTTGAAAATTTATATTGATGGAAAATATTACAATTTCTGCGGAAACGTCAATGTTTCTTATGATACTCGAAATATGGTAAGTAAAATTGAAAAATTAATGGAACAAACCGGCGAATATTTAAAGAAAAATTACAAAGGAAAAGATTCAAAATTTGCTGAAAAAGTAGATAAATTTATTAAAATATTTTCATTGTTACCATTTCTAGAAAAAAATGCCAGTTCTGACGTAAAAACCAAAAGAGAAACGTTTAAAAAGAAAATTTATCAAACCTTAAAAAAAGAATATATAAGTGAAGTTGAAGCGACTAAAGTAGCAGAAGAAATTATAAAAACTCAAAAAATATATATCAATGCTCGTAAATATTTATTAGAAAAATTAGATACCAATACATTTAAAATAAAATACACAAAAATAAAAGAAGAAAAAATGTATGGAGTAGATCTCGATCATAACATAAATTTTAGCAAAATTTACAGCAATTATATCGTTGATAAAACATATCAAGAAGGAATTGTCGCTGAAGATAAAGTTTTTGTTTTAGCAAACATGCTTCTAATAGAAATTGCTAAAGATATGTTAGAAAGTGATTTTTCAAAGAAATATCTTTTATACATTCCAGAAAGTCTATATGAAAAAGAAGTAAAATTGAATCAATTATTCGATTTATTAAACGATGAATATGCTAAATATGCCATCCGTGTTTTAGTAAAATATGATGAAATTGATGGAAATAAAACAATTATTAAAAATTTAATTAAAGAAGGATTTCAGTTTATTCTTTCTATAGATAATCATGATATTTTAAAAGAAAAAGATATGAAATTTATTTACATAATGGATAAGATTATTCTTAATGAAAAGAAAGAAACAAGTAAAATTTTAAAAACTCTTCCAAAAGATTTAAAAGAGAAATGTTTATTTGATGATATTGCTATAAAAATCGCCAAGAAAGGAGAAGAATAATAATGAATACTTTTTTAAGATTCTTTTATGAATTTATTTCCATTTTCTTTGACGGATTTTTAATGATTTTTCGAGGTTTATTTGATGGAATCATAAAAATGTTTAATGTTGGAGAGTATAACAAAATAATTGATAGCTATAAAGGTCAATTTAATGGAGCAGAATGGTTAATGGTTGTGGTCGCTGTAATATTTTTATTAGCTGTTCTTGCTTTAATAGGATTATTGGTGTTCTTTATTGTTAAAAAATTTATTAGAAAGGCTAGAAATGATTTAAATAAAGAAGAATTATTAGAAGAAATTGGTTCGTTAAATGAGCAAGTAAGAAAATTAATGAAAGAAAAAGATGAGTTAATGGCAATGAAGGTTTCCCAATTAGGATTAAATCCAAATGAAGAACCACAAACAGGTGAAGAAGCTAAAGAAAATGAAGAAGTAGAAGAAAATGGGGATCCAAGCATTCGTTTTCCAAAACTTGTGGGTATTGACCATGAAATGCAAAACTTTCACATGAAAACATATGAAAATGGTTTTACATTAGCTGAATTAACGGATGATTTCAAATGTTTCGCAGCAAGTCAATTAAAACTATATTATGATGAAACAATATTAAGACCTTTCTTTGCTGGGCTTGCCTGTGGAAAACTTATTATTTTACAAGGTATTTCTGGAACAGGTAAAACATCTTTAGCTTATGCCTGGGGAAAATTTGTTAGCAATGATTCCTGCGTTGCAGCTGTTGAACCTTCATGGCGTGATAAATCTGATTTTTTAGGATATTTTAATGAATTTACCAAAAAATTTAACGAAACAAAGGCTTTAGGAGAAATATATCGAGCATCTTTTGATGACGATATTCACACAATTATTTTAGACGAGATGAACTTAGCTCGTGTCGAATATTACTTTGCAGATTTCTTATCAACCCTTGAAATGCCAGATCGTGAAGAGTGGATCATTGATTTAGTGCCAAGTTCATGGCCAAATGACCCGAAAAAGATTGTGAATGGCCGAATAAAAATTCCAGGAAATATCTGGTACATTGGTACAATTAATAATGATGATTCAACATTCATGGTAACGGATAAAGTATATGACCGTGCAATGCCTCTTGACATCAATACTAAGGTAGAACCATTTAAATGTCGAAGCCAAGAGGCAATAGAAATTAATTCTAGCTACTTAGATAAACTTTTTGCAGATGCAATAAAAGATCATCCAGTAAGTCAAGAAGGTTTAGATGGTGTAAAAGAAATGGATTGATATGTAATTGACCATTTCAGAATTGCTTTTGGTAATCGTATTATGACACAATTAAATTCCTTTGTCGCTGTTTATGTGGCCTGTGGAGGAACAGAAGTTGCAGCAATTGACTATTTTATTGCGAAAAAGATTTTAAGAAAATTTGACCAATTAAGCGTTGCATTTATTCGCGATGAAATTGATCCATTTATTTCTTATCTGAATAAAAAATATGGTAAAGGTGTCATGGTTGAATGTATTTCCTATTTAGAAAATTTAAAAAAGAGTATCTAGTGAGGGGTGAAAAACATGGCTCGTTCATTAAAAGTAAATAAAGAAATGAAAGACACTCGTGATGATTTTATAAAAAATATAGATTCAGAAATGGATTATCGTTCTTTATTTCAAAGCGATCTTCTTGTATTTGACTGGGTTGATGAAATGGAATTCGCATGTCCATACATAGATATAATTGTAAGAAATCCTAAATTGACTTTAATTCAAGAAAAAAATGTAGTAAAAGTTGAAAGAGCAAAAAGAGTTAATGTTGATAGTGTTAAAAATCTTGCCAAAAATACCCAGTATATAAATAAAATAAAAGAAGATCAATCAGTTGAACCTAAAAAAATCTTAGAAGTACGTAATGAAGAAACATATAATATTTATGAAAACAGATTTCTTTATACACTTATTGATGATATGGCAAGATTTATAAGAGATAAAGAGCAGATTTTAAATCATTTTGAATTAATTGAAAATAAAAGACTAGAATATGCTGCGACAACCAAGGCAGCCGGTGAAAAAATTCATATTGAAATGGCCATTTCTTCTGAATCTTTGCCAAATCAAAAACTAGATAAAAAACTTGAAGAAGAAATAAAAAAAGTAAAAAAACGTCTTAAAAGAATAAAAGATTATATTTCTAGTTGGTACCATAGTCCAATGATGAAACAACTAGAACGGGAACATGTAAAACCAATTAAACCACCACTTAAAAAGACAAACATAACTTTAAAAAATCCGAATTTTAGAATTGCTGCTCGCTTATGGGATTTTATAAGAGCATATGATCTTGATGAAAAAGAAAACAACCAGAATAATACTAATTTAAATGATAGTATTGAACTTTTAAAGGGATTTTTAGATCACAGTTTTTTTATCGATTATGGGGTACTAAATTCTATGAATACTCAAAAAAGAATCCAAAAGAAAACAATGACTGAATATGCTTTAGTGATTTTGACCGAAGAAGTTCATCGAATAGTTTCTTTATTTTTAAGTAGTGGAATTAAAATCACTGATGAAGAATTACTTGCACTCATTGCAAAAGAAATAAAAGCCGAGAAAAAAGAACGTTTAGTAGGCTCAGATGATGTAAAGAGAAAATTTCAATCGGCTATGGACGAATATTTAGAAAGGATGCAAAAGAACTTGTAATATGAAAAAAGAAACAATAAAAAAAATATTTCGAATTAGTAAAAAAATATTAAACATCTTTATTGGTATATTCATTGTCTTATTTTTATTAGTAGTTTGTTTACAACGATTTACCGATAATAATTTATCTTTATTTGGATTTCGGATGTTTACCGTCTTAACTGGCAGTATGGAACCAAAATACAATGTAGGAGATGTACTATTTTCTAAATCAATAGCACCAGAAGATATTGAAGTCGGAGATGCTATAAGTTATTTAGGAGCAAGTGGCGATGTAGCAAATAAAGTTGTTACCCATGAAGTAGTGGCTATTGAAACAGACGAAAATGGCGAGAAGCTTTTTCATACAAAAGGTATAGCCAATATCATCGAAGACCCAATAGTCCATGAGAGTCAAATATATGGTAAAGTAATCCATAAATCAGCAGTTTTATCTTTTATTTCCAACACAATTAGAACACCAGTAGGATTAGTAGTTCTAATAATTATACCGGTATTTTATATTATTGGCTCAGAAATGCTTACAGGTTTACTAGCGCGAGAAGAAAAAAGAAGAAATAGAGAGTAGGGAGTGTAATGAAGCACAAGCATAAGGTGTATTTAAAATTAAATTTACTTTCCTTGTTTTGTATAGGAGTTTCTTTCATTTCAATAACCTTGGCTTGGTTTGCTTATAGTGGATTAAGCACCGTAACCACAGAGGTTGATGTTAAAGCTTGGAATATCGAATTCATGAAAGACTCAAAAGTCGTCACCAATGAAATCGTTATTGATGTGGATGACATTTCCCCAGGCATGGAGCCAATTGTGGAAAAAGTAAGTATCCACAATTTAGGGGATTCTGATGCAATGCTTAGTTATCAAGTAGTCTCAGCAAGAGTATTAAATACGGAGTTAGAAAATCAAGAAGAAGGATATCTAGTCGATTTATTATCTCATGATTTGCCTTTTCACATTAACATTGGTTTAGATGATCGATATGTTGTTGCGAAAGATGGTATGACAAACTTTTCTGTATCTGTTACTTGGCCTTTAGATTCTTTAAGCGATGAACGAGATAGCAAATGGGGAAATGAAGCATACAAATTTCAACAAGAAGAACAACAAAAAAAGCAAAATGATTCAAGTTATATTCCAAGAAAATCTTTAAAAATTGTAATTAGTGTAAAAGCAGAGCAATTTATTGATGCTCCATCATCTCCAGATATTAGATATAATCTCGGCGATCTAATTTTATATGATGTGATAAATAATCAAAGATGTCAAACTTTAAGTGACACTTGTTTAAAAACTTATGTTTTAGATTCAAATAACACAATAGGAGATACTACAGTCACTTTGTTACCTGATTTATATGATACCTATTCAAATGGAACATATATGAATTACGAATCTCTTTTAAATGAGACCTCAGTATCTTGGAATGTAACAACAAGGGCCCTTACTTTAGAAGATATTTTAAAAGCAATATCTATCGATAATCAAAATTCTTATTTAACACGAGATAATTTATCAGATTTAATTATTGGAAATTTAAATTATCCTGATCGTATTTCCGATATAATTGCGAAGAGTAAAGAATATAATGGAGCATTTAATTTTTCGAATGAAAAATTTCCTTATCTATCGTCAAATAAATGTTATTGGTTAAATACTGAATATAATGAAGAGAAAGCCTATACATTTCAAAAACAAAGTGATACATTTACAAAGATATATGGAGAAGAAAAAAATGATTCTTGCAGTGTAGTTCCCATAATTATTATTGATAAAGAAAAATTATTATAAAATTTGTATAAAAAACACCCTAAAAGTTTTATGATTAGGATGTTTTTTAGTTTTAAATAAATAAGTTTGAATTAAATTTTATAATACCATTTTATATATTTTCAACTTCATCAACTTGTTGTTCAAAACGAATAGTCGTAGCAATTTGTAAAGTAGTATTTTCAACTGTAGCTTCTAATCCAATAGCGCTATCTTCTTCATCCGTCATTTGCTTATCTTCACCATCATACCATTCAAAATAAATTCGAATAGTAAAAGGTTCAAAAGAATAGTTATCTATATCATTTTGAAAAGCTAACGAACCATTTAACTTATTATCATTTAAAGTATTCATAACAATCTCGTCACCTTCTGTATAATCGTGATCTAAAATGGCATACTTAGTAATTAATAAATCAGGAATGTTCTCATTTAACACATCAATACTAACTTGATAAGTAAAAGAAACATCAACGTTTGTTGGATCGATATTAATATCAAAATATCCCTTAGTAGAAGGCGCTACTTTATTAGTAGCAATATGTTCATTTTGAAGGAGAACCGGCGTAATCTGAATAGAAGACGAATTTCCATCTAAAATGTCTTCTTCATTAACTAAAATTTGCCAATTTGCAAAAACCATATCTAAATTTCCCGTAGTATTTGCTACATATCTAGAGTAAGTATTACTCATTAAACTTAAAGTCAATGCAAATGAAACGATAATGAATAAGATTTTACATTTCTTTATCATACTTACTCCTCCTAGTTTTACACTATTATTGTATAACTATTTACAAGAGTTAACAATAAATAAATGTAAATTGTTTAAAAACAGTGTAAAAAAGCGTAAATGAAATTAAAGAGAATTTTAAATCAAGGTAGAAAAAATGCTTCGTATATTTGTTCGGAAATGTCACTTGCTTTATCTAAAGATATTCGATATAATAAACAACAGAAAAAAAGGAGGGCATTATGATAGAAGAAATCAAAAAAAACATCTTAAATGCTGTCTCACGCCTTGATTATCATAAAGGGATGAATTATGAAGAAAGCTATGTAGATTATATCAACTGTACTACTTTTGAAAATTCAAAAAGATATCAATTCTTAGTTGAATCAGAAAGAACCTATCGTAAGTATATGGTCCAAATTGAAATGCAGGGAGCAAATATCCAAAAAACATTATGTACTTGTGAGCAATTTCAAAAAACGGATTCTTGTAAACACGTCGCGGCTTGTTTAATTATTTATTCCGATAAAATATTTCCTCCACCAAAAGACTTAATTGAAAAAAAATCTACTCAATTATTAGAAAGATTAAAAAAACAGTTTTCTCTACCAACCCCAAAAAAAGAAGAAGTCTTTTTAGTACCTTATTTATCTTTTGAAGAGAGTTATTATCAAACATATCTAGTTTTAAAAGTTAAAATAGGTCAAGAGAAAAAATATTCTCTATTAGGAAAATTGTCTTCTTTCATTAATGAACTTGATCGTAATCGACCTTATACTTTTGGAGCAAGCTTTACTTTTGATCCTGCTAAACACTATTTTGGCACAGAAAGTCAAGCCTTATTTGATCTTTTAAAAGTAATGCGCAACTATTATCAAATATCTGGAAATTCAATTTATTTAGATAGTTCTTTATTTAAACAAATTTTAAATATTTTTCCTAAACAAATTCATATGGAAAACCCGGATCGGATTATTGAAATCAAAAAAGAATTTCCTCTAAAAACCAATCTTTCTAAAAAAAAGAATCAATATCACATAACGTTAAATGAATTAGAAAAAATGAAAATTATAACCAATGATTTTGAATATGTTTTTTTAAATAACACCATCTATCATTTAACAAAAGATCAAATCTTTTTCTTACAAGAATGTTTAAATAACAATGTTAGTGAACTAGTAATACCTGAAAAAGAATTCCCAAGTCTTCAAAAAAACATCATTCGTTTAGTAAAAGATCATATTACTTTAGATGAATCAGTAAGTGATTTAGTTATTGTAAATAAACCAGATGTGAAATTTTACTTTGATATTAATGAAGTCGATATTACATGCGTTCCAAAATTTCTTTATCAACAAGACGAAATCTCTTATTTTGCAAATATCCCAACAGTTTTAAGAGATACAGATTATGAGAATGAAGTAGTAAATTCATTAGATAAATATCATTTTGAAAAAGGAAAAGACAGTTTTTATTTAGAAGATCTAACAGATATCTGTGAATTTTTAGCTTATGGATTAGACGATTTAGCTGCCATTTATCCAGTTTTCACCTCAGAAAAATTTAAAAATACCAAAATTATGAAAAAGAGTAATATTAGTTCAACTTTTAGTATTGGGCGTGATAATATCTTGCATTATGAATTTGATTTAGGAGACATTCCAAACGAAGAATTAGATAAACTCTTACTTTCTTTAAAACAAAAGAAAAAATACTATCGTCTAAAAAATGGCGACATTGTTTCTTTAGAAGATCAGGCTTTACAAGAATTAAATGATTTAACCGAAGAATTAGAGTTATCTAAAAATGATATAGAAAATGCGCAAGGAGAAATTCCGAAATATCGTGCCCTATATCTTGATTCATTAAAAGATTCAAAATACAAAATAATTAGAACTAATTCTCTATTTCGAGAATTTATTAATCAATTTAAAGAATTTCAAAATGTAGAGGTAGAATTTACAAAAGAAGAGAAAAGTATTTTAAGAGATTATCAACTTCTCGGAATAAAATGGTTATACATGATTCATAAATGTGGATTTGGAGGCATTTTAGCAGATGAAATGGGGTTAGGAAAATCTCTTCAAACGATTTATTTTATGCGCAAAATACTAAAAGAAGATGAAAATGCCAAACTTTTAATTGTTTGTCCAACATCTCTGGTTTATAACTGGGAAAGTGAATTTTTGAAATTTGCACCTGAAATGTCTTATCATGTATTTGCAGAGCCAAAAGAAAAAAGACATGAAGAATTTGCAAAATATCAAGGGAATGTTTACATAACTAGCTATGGCCTTTTAAGAGAAGATTTGGAACTATATCAAGAACAAAATTTTAAAATTTTTGTAATTGATGAAGCCCAAAATATTAAAAATCCAACAACAGGCCTTACGAAAGCTGTAAAAAGCATTAAAGCCGAAACCAAATTTGCGTTAACGGGTACACCAATAGAAAACTCTATTGTCGAGTTATGGAGTATCTTTGACTTTATCATGCCAGGCTTCCTTTCTAATTTAATGAAATTTCAAAAGAAATATAAAGTAAAAGACTTTGATGAAGAAACCAATAAACTATTAGAAAGTTTACGAATGCAAGTCAAACCATTTATCTTACGTCGTAAGAAAAATGAAGTAACAAAAGACTTACCGCCAAAAATCGAAAACAATATTTATATTGACTTAAATGAAGAACAAAAGAAAATCTACGCTGCCGAAGTAAAATATGCTAATGATGAAATGACCAAGTTAGTAGAAAGTGGTGGATTTACGAAAAACAAAATGATGATTTTAAGCCTACTTACTAAATTAAGACAAATATGTATTAGTCCAGAAATAACGATTAAGGATTATCATGGTGGCAGTAGTAAAATTGAAAACTTAATTAAAATCATTAAAGAACAAGTTATAAATGGGCATAAAATTCTTTTATTTACCAGTTTCAAAACAGCTTTAGAATTAGTAAGAAAATCTTTAGATGAAGAGGATATTTCCAGTTATACAATAGCCGGGGATGTCAGTGCTCAAAAAAGAAAAATGCTTGTCGATGCCTTTAATAAAGATAATACGAATGTCTTTCTAATCATGTTAAAAAGTGGTGGTACAGGACTAAACTTAACCAGTGCTGATGTTGTAATCCACTTAGATTTATGGTGGAATCCGCAAGCCGAGAACCAAGCAACAGATCGAACACACCGTATCGGACAAACCAAGACCGTCGAAGTAATTAAACTGATTTGTAAAGGCACCATTGAAGAAAAAATCTTAGATTTACAACAAAAGAAAAAACTTTTAAGTGACAAAATGATCGAAGATGGTATGAACGATTCAGATTACTTAAAAGGCTTAACAGAAAAAGATATCAGAAATTTACTTGCTTATGAAAATAAAGAATAAAAAAGGAATTTAATTTAAAAGATAAATTCCAATATTTAAATACGTAGCAAAAAGTAGCCAAAGAAGATAAGGAATCAGTAAGTAAGCTGATTCTTTTCTAATGGAAAAAAACTTAATAATTAAATAAAGAACAAGAAGAATAATGAAAATAATCCAAAAAATAGATAAGAAACGCAATTTAAAAACAAAGAAAATGATTGTCCATGTTAAATTAAAAAATAATTGAAGATAATAAACAAAAATAAGTGTTCTATCTTCATCTACCTTACGATATAAATAGTAACTTATTCCCATTAAAAGATAAAGGATACTCCAAGCAATTGGAAATACTAGGCTAGGTGGAGCAAAGGGTGGTTGAACTAAAGAAGTATAATCCATTGCATCTTTAATAAGAAATCCAACAATTCCACCAAGAAGTAACGGACCAAAAATTTGCCAAATGTGTTGTACTTTTTCTTTCAAAATAAATCAACTCCTATAAATAATATAGAGAAAAAAGAGAAATTTATGCTACAATGAAATAGGGATGTGTTATGAATAAAAAAGAGATAGAAGAGAATCTAGAAAAAACATTGGAAGCAAATAGTTATGAAAAAATAAATAAAAATCTTTATTTGACAAAATACCAAAAAGAAGTTTTAGAATCCTATCATATTCCTTATCAAAAATGTCAAAATACTAAAGAATTGTTATTCTTGCTTTCAGATATTGCTCTTGATGAAGAATATGATGAGTTAGAGAATGTCGCGAGAGAAATCGCTGAATGGGATTATTATAATAAGTAAAAAGGGTTTTGAAGTTTATAAAAAATCCCAAAAATGATGGAGGGAGAAAAAGAATGGAAATAGTAATAGTTGGAGGAGTAATTGAAAAAGAAGGAAAATTTCTTTTAGTTCAAGAAGCAAAAGAGATTTGCAAGGGAAAATGGAACATACCTGCTGGACATTTAGAGACAAATGAAACGATTTTAGAAGGAGCTAAAAGGGAAATTTTTGAAGAAACCGGATGTAAGGTAGATTTAACAGGTGTCCTTCAAATAGGAAATCGAATCCTTGAAAAAGATACATTAATTGGTATAGTATTTAGAACAAAATTATTAGATGAGAATATACATTATGATAAAAAAGAAATATTGGATGCTAAATGGTTTAGTTATAAGGAACTTTTAAATATGAAAGAAGAATTAAGAGATTACAACTGGATAATTAATAGTATTAAGGCAGTAGTTGAAAATAAAATTGCCGATATTGATTTAGTAAAAATGATATAAGAAACAAAAATAACTAAAAAAAGCCAAATATTTAATCAAATAAATAGGAGGAAGTATGACGACTAAGAAAGAAGAATTATTTAAATCCCTGCGTTGGAATACATATCAGGATGACGAAGCATTAAAAACTAAGGTAAAACCGACAGAAGAGGATAAAAAGAAAGTAGAAGATTTTAGAAATTTTATTGATGAAAAGATAAAAAATGAAAGGGAATCTAAAAATAGAGAGCAAGTTTGCGATTCTAAGTACTTAAAAAGTGTTCAATATTCTTGGATAAATAATCTGAGTTTGCTTTACAATTCAATTTCCATTATAATAGATTCATGGGAGGAGTTACTATGAATCTTTTTATTTGTTATTCAAAATGTAGTACTTGCAAAAAAGCAAAAGTTTTTTTAGATAAAGAAAATTTTTCTTATCAAGAACGTGACATCAAAGAACAAAATCCAACCTTTGAAGAATTAAAAAAATGGCATGAAAAGGGCATTCCTTTAAAGAAAATGTTTAATACAAGTGGAAATCTTTATAAAGAAATGAAATTAAAAGAAAAAATTCTGAATATGACTGAAGAAGAACAATTAAAATTGCTAAGTATCAATGGCATGTTAGTTAAACGGCCAATTCTTATTACATCGAATCAGGTATTATTCGGATTTAAAGAGGAAGAGTATAAAAAAGTGCTATGAAATATGTTTTATTAACTGGAGCATCAGGCGGACTTGGAATAGCTTTAGCAAGAAAACTTTTAGCCAAAAAATATTTTGTAATTTTACATTATCATAAAAATTCAGAAGAAGTCCAAAGATTGCATGATGAATATCCAAAAACATCTTTAATTCTTCAAGCTAATTTGTTAGAAGATAAAGAAATCAGTAAAATTGTTGACTTTATAAAAGGAAAGAATATTACTCTAGATATTTTAATAAATAATGCGGCAATAGATTTTAATAGTAATCTATCGGAAAAAAATAAAGAAACATTTTTAAAAATATTTACTTTAAATACAATCGCGCCTTTTCTTTTAATAAAAAACTTTGGAAAAGAAATTGAACAAAAAAAAGGATGTATCATTAACATTTCTTCGGATAACACTTTAGGCAAAAATGACCCCAGAACTATGGAATACGATGTATCTAAATCTGGCTTAAATATGTTAACCAAAGATTTTGCTTTAAAGTTTCCAAATGCTCATATTAATGCCATTGCCTTTGGGTGGCTTGATACAAAAATGAACGACATTCCAGAAGATATAAAAAAATATATAAATTTTATTCCTTTAGAGCAGGCAACTGAAGAAATCCTAGAATTGATTCATTCTAAAAAAACTGGAATAATTAAGGAGGTAAGTGAATGAAAGAATATCTAAATTTAGAACAAGAAACTTGGGATTTATATGAAAAAATTCTGCCGACTTTAAAAGAACAATATAGTAAAATTGATGAGATTTGTGAATTAAATACTGCTAAAGTATTACATGCGTTTTGGAATAGTCACCTAAACGAATCTCATTTTAATAGCACTACTGGATATGGTTATGATGATTTAGGTAGAGATACGATTGAAAAAATATATAGTACAATTTTTAAAGCAGAAGATGCCTTAGTAAGAAATCAATTCATATCAGGCTCACATGCCCTAGCTAAAACCCTTTTTGGCTTATTAAGACCAGGAGATTTACTACTTTCAATAAGTGGTAGACCCTATGATACATTACATGAAGTTATTGGAATTGAAGAAAATCCAAGTTCCTTAAAAAGCTTTGGAATAGATTATGCTGAAATTGATTTAAAAGATAATGATTTTGATAAAGAAAAAATAAAGACATTTTTAAAAGAACAGCAAGTAAAAGTAATTGAAATTCAACGAAGCCGTGGTTATTCCAGTCGTAAAAGTTTATCCATAGATAAATGCGAAAAAATAATCAAAATAATTAAAGAAATTAGTCCCAATACCATAATCATGGTTGATAATTGCTATTGTGAATTTGTTTCATCAAAAGAACCCGTTGAAATTGGGGCGGATATAGTAGTAGGATCATTAATAAAAAATTTAGGTGGAGGGCTTGCTCCAAATGGAGGATATGTTGTTGGAAAAAAAGAACTAATTAACCTAATAGCAGAAGCTTTAACTTTGCCGGGAGAAGGCAAAGAAGTAGGCCCAAGTCTAGGAGCTAATAAACAATTTTTACAAGGAATTTTTTTAGCACCTCAAGTTGTAAAAAGTGCCTTAAAAACAAGCATTTTAGCAAGTGCTTTACTAAAAGAATTAGGATATAAAGTAGATCCAGATCCTTTTGAAGAACGTGTGGATATTGTAGAAACCATTGCCTTTGGTAATAAAGAAGATTTAATTTCTTATTGTGAAGGTATCCAAAGTGGTAGTCCAGTAGATTCCTATGTCAAACCGATTCCGATTAATATGCCAGGATATAAAGATGAAGTAATCATGGCCGCGGGAGCATTTGTTCAAGGATCAAGTATTGAGCTTTCTTGTGATGGACCATTAAGAGAACCTTATCTAGCTTATCAACAAGGTGGATTAACATACGAATCAGGAGTAATTGGTGTATTAAAAGCAATTAATGAAATAATAAAAAAGAGAAAGGAAAAATAATATGGAAGATACATTTTTTTTAGATACAAATGAAGGGAGTATTGAATGTCGCGTAATAGCAAATTTATATTCTGAAAAGCGAAAAAAATACTATTTGGTGTATGAATATGTGAATGAAGAGAGTGAAGATTTATTTGTTTCCTCATATGAACCAGAAGATGAAACCAATACATTAAATGACATAAATGACCCCGCTGAATTAAAAGAAGTAACTGAATTATTTGAAAGTATGATGTGATATGACAAAAGAAAAAGATTATCAAAATATAAATAATTTTATTAAACAACTTTTATTAAAAGAATATCCAACAAGTAGAATAAAAGTAAACTCTCAACAAAAAATGGTTATGATAAATGGGAACATGTATCGCTTTTCAATTACGAATAATTTAGGTTATTCAAAAATTAATCTAAAAAAAATACAAATGAAGTCAAATAGAGGAAAAGTGCAATCTAAAAATTCTCAAAAATTTTTAACAAAATTAGCAATGATGGCTACAGTTGTAGGAATAGGATCCGGAGCTCTTCTAGTATCTTCTTTAAATGAAAGAAACGCTCCACCATCAATTCAAATAGAACGTCCGACGGAAATTCCTAAAGAAACGCTTGCACATACCATTGTAATTGAAACAGATATCTCTAAAGAAAAAATTGCCGAAGAACAAACCATTACTCTGTTCAAAGAAATAAACTATACTAATGATCTAGGTTATGAAAAAAAAGAAAATACAATTAAAGAATTTGGCAGTACCATTGAAGAATACTCAAATAGATATGGCTTAGACTATAATTTAAATATTGCTTTATTTACCCAAGAAAGATCGAATGATCCGACCAGTGCCAACTACCAAAATGTTGGACAGATTACCGAATCGGTTTCAGGCGAAAACATTGTGGCACCTGTCTTCAATAATGGAAAACTTTGTGGACAAGATAAAATTTATATTTTGCCTAGGTGTTATAACCAATATCCTTTACAAGATTTAGAAACTATGGCCAATTTTCCTTCATTTAGTGAAAAAGAACAAAGTAAAATAAAAGAAGCTATAAAAAGGAAAAATGAAGGTTATGAGATTTACCGGTTAATTGATGTAAAAACAGACGCATCTTTAAACATCAAAGTTTCCTGTGCCTATCTTTCTTATTTAATTAATAAACAGCAAAATTTGGTAAAAGGCATAGCATCTTATAATATGGGATATCCGAGAATAAATCAAAATGTAAGTGAAGAATCAATATTAAAGGGGGAAATAAGAGAAGCAAATGACCCCAATTATTTAACAAATATTTTTCAATATTTAAGCGAAGAAGAAATAAAACAAGGTTTTACGATTCATTACGAAAATGGCGAAACGTTACATTATAATATAGAAAGTGTCGACTATGAAAAAGAAACTGAACATTCTATACGAAGATAAAGATTTACTTATTATTAATAAACCCGCTAAATTATTAACCATTGCGACTTTTAAAGAAAAAGAAAATACGCTTTATCAAGAAGCAAGTGCTTATGTCAAAAAACAATATCCGAAAAATAAAATCTTTATTGTAAATCGTCTCGATAAAGATACTTCTGGGATAGTTGTTTTTGCCAAAAATGAAAATACCAAAAACTTTTTACAAGAAGACTGGAACAAAAAAGCGAAAATTAGAGAGTACATAGCTATCGTTGAAGGAAAGATGTCGTCTCAACAAGGAACAATAAAAAATTATCTTTTCGAAGATAAAACTTTGTATGTTCACGAGAAAAAATATGGCAAAAAAGAAGAATATGCAATTACTCATTATCAAGTCTTAAAAACGACCAACAAATACAGCTTAGTCAAAATAAATATTGAAACAGGTAAAAAAAATCAAATTCGAGTTCATTTAAAAGGACTAGGGTTTCCGATAATTGGCGATAAAAAATATGGGGCAACAAAAAATCCCTTAGGAAGATTAGGACTTCACGCATCATTCATAGAATTGCATCTAGCTAAAGACAAGGTTTTAAAAATAGAGTGTCCAGCACCTAAAGAATTTTATCAAATTATTGAAAAATGAGAGAAAGTGAGTGAGAAAATGGAACGTTTACAAAAGGTTATTGCCAGTTCTGGTTTTTGCTCGAGAAGAAAAGCCGAAGAACTAATTAAAGAAGGGAAAGTAAAAGTAAATAATAAAAGAATAACCGAACTAGGGACCAAAGTCTCTAACGAAGACCAAATAGAAATAAATGGCCAACTGCTTTCATTAACAGAAGAAAAAGAATACTATTTACTTTACAAACCTGAAAAAACAATATCCAGCGTATCAGATGAAAAAGGGCGAAAAACCGTAACCGACCTTATTCAAAGTAAAGGAAGAATTTATCCTGTTGGTCGCCTAGATTATGATACAACAGGAGCTTTAATCTTAACAAATGATGGCGACTTAACCAATATTCTAACGCATCCTAAAAATCAAATTGAAAAATTATATCGCGCAAAAGTAACAGGAATATTTACTATAGAAGAACTCCAAAAATTAAAAAAAGGAATTGAAATTGAAGGAAGAAAAACCATTCCTACTTATGTCAAAATAAAAAAAGTAAACAAAGAAACAAAGACAACAACCGTTTACATTGGAATACAAGAGGGACGAAATCATATTGTGAAAAAAATTATGCTTGCATTAGGTCATAAAGTCATAGAACTAAAAAGAGAAAGAATAGCCTTTCTAACATTGGACGGTCTAAAAAAAGGAGAATATCGTCCATTAACAATTAAAGAAGTAAAAAAGCTTTATTCTTTAAAATAAAAAGAGGAATATATGTCAACATTTTCTTACGCGATAAAAATGGCTATTATCTTATTCCCAATTGTGGCTTTAATCTTTACAATTCCATACATAATTTATCAATACCACAAATATGGTTCAATTAATTCCTACCGTTCAATTATTGTATATTCATTTTTGTTATATCTTATGTCAGCATATTTCCTTGTAATTCTTCCTTTACCAAGTATAGAAACCGTTTCAAAAATGACAACCCCAAGCTATAATCTAATACCTTTTCAATTCATTTCAGAAATATTTTCTTTATCAGATTTTGTAGTTAGTGATTTTGCAACATACTTTCCTAGCTTGCAAAACCCAGTTGTCTATGAGTCATTGTTTAATATTTTGTTAACTGTGCCTTTTGGTATTTATCTTCATTATTACTTTCAGTATGACTTTAAAAAGACCCTTTTTTATAGTTTTTGCTTAACCTTATTTTTTGAACTTACCCAGTTAAGTGGCTTATACTTCATTTATCCAAGAGGCTATCGCGTTTTTGATGTCGATGATTTAATACTCAACACATTAGGAGGAATAATCGGTTATTTTCTAGCCTATATCCCGATAAAATTATTACCTAATCGTCAAGAAATTGATGAAAACTCATATGAAAAAGGAACAAAAGTAAGTATTTTAAAAAGATTTACAACTTTTATAATAGATTTTGTTATTTATGTTTTATTTATACTTTGCCTTTTTTTCATTATTCCGAAACAACCAAGTTATTGGAAAATAATTTTTTGGGGCTTCCTAATCCTTTGGACTTTTTTCTATTATATTTTTCTTCCTGTGATCCTTAAAGGAAAAACTTTAGGAATGAAATTTTTTCATTTAAAATTTGTTTCTTCAAAAAGAGTTACTTGGTCTCGTCTTTTAAGTTATTACTTTTGGTTTGTCTTCTTTTATCTTTTACTTCCAGTAATGTTTTTATTTCTTCTGTATGTTTCCTACCGAAAAGAGTGGCTAGTGCAAAGTGTCTTTGAATATGCTATTATAGTTCTAGGGGCACTTACCTTAATGGTATATTTAATTGCTTTACTAAAAAGAATCTTTAATATGCCGTTAGTATTTGAAAAAATTTCGCATATAAAAATGGAAAGCGCTATAGGAGTTAGGAGTGAAGAAAATAATAAAAATAAGTTATGATATACTAAAAAAATTTAAAGAAAATTATATTAAAAATTTAGAAAACGTATTGAGCAATGAATTTGTTTAACCATAAAAAACTTGAAATTTTCATTGATAAAAAACAATTAGAAGCCCTTAAAATGAAACTTATACTAATAGATATGGACGATCCATTCTAATAACGAATAATTTCTACATTTTCGTCTCTTTTTAGTTCCTTAATAAAACAAGAAGGAGCATATTGTGGAATAAGGACATAAATAATCGATTTCGTTCTAGTAAGCCCTACATAGAATAACCTTCGTTCCTCTTCAAAAGGATAAGGTTGTTCTTTTTTTATTAACGAAAGGATTTTTTCATCTTTTTGAAGAGAAGGAAACCCGTATAAAGTATTTTCTAAATTAAGAAGAATAACAATATCATTTTCTAATCCTTTAGAGGCATGAACCGTCAAAAAACGAACTTTATGATGAGGAAATTTATAAAAAACAATTTCATTATTTTCTTTCTGCTTATAATGTAAATTTTTTGTATATTTTTTCAAATCAAAATGATTACGTCCTAAAATAAATATTTCTTTATCCTCCGGAATTTTTTGTAATACTTTCTCTAAAATCGTCTCGACATTTTTATAATAGACCAGTTTTATTGGTTTCATAAGATGTTTTTTACTTTTCAGTTCTTTTTTTACCTGTTGGGGATTTTTTTGAACAAACTTGCCGGCTGTTTTAACAAGCTCATTGCTATTGCGATAAGTAGTTTCTAGTTTATAAATTTTTACATCTGGAAAATACGTAGCAAAGTTTAAAAAAATTGTTAAATCACATCCTGAAAAATGATAAATAGACTGATAATCATCGCCAACGACACATAAAGATGCATCTGTTTGCTTAATGATTTCTTCGATAAATTGAAATCGACAGAGAGAAGTATCTTGAAATTCATCAATAATCAAAAGTTTATAAGGAAGATGACATTGATTCTCTTTTAAATAAACCGTTGTTTTTAAAATAATGTCATCAAAATCAAGAACATTTTCGCTTTCCTTATTTGTCTCATATAATAAATAAATAGCATAAATAATATATAATAAAGATTCTTTATGAACCTTTTTAAAAATAGTCTTCAAATCATTTTGAAAATATCCATTAGCTTTAAATAAATTAATAAAAGTCATAATTTGTTTTTTAATCGCGAGTAATTTAGGAGACATTAATACCTTATTCCAAGAAAAGAAAAAGGGAATATCTAAAACTTTATAACATTTTTTTATTAAAAAGGTATTTTCAAAACATTTAGTCTGAAAAAATTCATCTATCGTATATTGAAGAAGTTCTGGATTCGCAATTTTATAAGAAACTTTTTCCCTCTTTAAAATATCTAAAGCTAACTTATGAAATGTAAAAGTTGGCACCTCAACTTGACAATTTTTTAAAATATTTTTTCTTAAATTATTCGTGGCCTCATTTGTAAAAGAAATCGTACATATTTCTTCTGGTTTAACAAAATTGTTTTCTAACATATATTTAATCTTTCCAATTAAAGTTAAAGTTTTTCCCGAACCAGCTCCTGCGATAATTAATGAATATTTTGGATTTTCCAAAACCGGTTTCAATTGTTCTTCATCAAGTTCATAATTATTTACAATGATTTTTTCCATAAAAATATTATAGAAAAAAAAGCATTTGGTTGTCAATGAAGCAAAATATTGCCAAAACTAAAAGATGCATTCTATTTTTTTGTTTAGATTTGTCAAATTTTCGGGTTTATCTATTAAGAAATTCGGATTTTTGCTATAATAAGGAATATGTGAAGGTGATTACATGCAAAGAAAAACGTATGCCAAAATCAATGGAGACATTCTTACAAATAATATAAAAGAAATCAAAGAAAAATATCCTGACTATGAATATTATTTTGGTATAGTAAAAAATAATGCTTATCATCATGGAATAAAGTGTGTGCTAGACTTAATTAAAGGCGGAATTAATTACTTAGCTGTTTCCTCATTAGAAGAAGCATTAGAAATACGAAAATACGCGAATGATATACCTATTCTTTGTTTAGAGCCAATTCATTTAGATTATATAATGGATGCAATTAATAATAATGTTACTCTAACAATTGAATCTTTAGAATACACCGAAAAACTTCTTGAAATGGATCTATACGATACCTTAAAAATTCATTTGAAAATTGATTCTGGAATGCATCGATTAGGATTCTTTGATAAAGAAGAACTAAAAAAAGCCTATCTTTTATTAAAAGAAAATAAACATATCCTAGTAGAAGGAATGTATAGTCATTTTGCAACATCAGGCGTAATGGACCCATACTTTGATAAACAAGTAAACAAATTTTTAGAGCTTACAGAAAATATTCCATTAAAAGATATTCCTATTGTTCATATGGGAAGAAGTTTAACCTTAGTTAATCATCCAAAACTCACCTTTTGTAATGGCATTCGTTTAGGAATAATCATGTATGGTTTCTCACAAAGCCGTAAAGAAGGCAAATCTTTACAAAGTAAAATTCGTAAACTGAAACGTACATGGCTTCAAAAAAAATATAAATGTAGTAAAACATTTTTAGAAAATGATTTAAAACTCAAAACTGCAATGGAATTATATACCGAAATTTTAAGCGCTCGACCAGTAAAAAAAGATGAGGTAGTTGGGTATTCAACATATAAAATAAAAGAAGATGGATATCTATTAACTCTACCTGTTGGTTATGCAGATGGAGTAAACAAAAATTTTAAATATGTATATATAAATGGCGAATATTTAAAAATAATAGATGACTGTATGGATATGCTTCTAGTATTTAGTCCTCATAAAATGAACATTGGAACAGAAGTAGAAATTTTTGGCAAACATATTCCCATATCCAGCGTATGTAAACTTCTTGGGATAAATGGGTATCATCTATTTAATCAAATTAGTTTTCGTGTAGTGCGAGTGCATGTTCAAAATAACGAGCAAGAAGAAATTTCATATTAGAGGAGGAAACCTATGGATTTTAAAGTTGTAATAATTGGTAGTGATGCCAACGCCTATTACATGGCAAGAGCTTGTTTTGAAGCATATCACAAAAAAGCTCATCTCATTGCTAAAGATAGACTAGCTTTTACAAAATATTCAAATATTTTAACAATTGAATACCATCAAAATCTTTGGGATGAAAAAAGTTTTATCGAAATTTTAAATAACTATGCCAAAAAACATCAAGAACAGATTCTTTTAATTAGTACCAATGAAACATATTCCCTTTTTCTTGCAAGAAATCAGAAAAAAATTGCCAAAAATTTTGTGTATTTTCAGCAAGACGAGAAAATTATTAAAAGTTTAATAAACAAAGAAGAGTTTTATAAGACTTATAAAAATACAAGTTTATCTTTTCCAGAAACCTATTATATTGACGCTTTGAAAAACACCTTGCTACCGACAATGAAATATCCAGTTATTCTAAAACCAGCTAATGTAATTGCATATAATCATTTAGATTTTGAAGAAAAAAAGAAAATATATAAAATTTTTTCAGAAGAAGAACTTAAAAGAGTTTTAGAAAATATCAAAAAATCTGGATATAATGACCGAATGATTTTACAAGAATTTATTCCAGGAAATGACTCTTATTTATTTGATAGTGTAGTTTATGTGGATACTAAAGGAAAAGTAAAAGTAATAAGTTTTGCTCAAATAGGTATTCAGGAGCGAAAAAAGAGTATGGTTGGTAATGCGGCTGCTTTAATTAATGGGTTAAATACTTTTGACGGCGATGTAGAAAAAGCAAAAAAGAACATTATTGAATTTATGGAAAATTTAGGAATGAACGGTTTCTTTGAAATAGATATGAAGTACGATGCTCGAGAGAAAACTTTCAAAGTTTTAGAAATCAACGCTCGCCAAGGAAGGTGTAGTTATTATTTAGTACCACTGGGAGCGAATTTAATAGAAATTATGGTAGATGACTTACTTTTGCATAAAGAACTTCCTTTTAAAGATTTAAAACAAAAGCAACTTTTGTCTTTTATTCCCAAAAGCGCTTTAAAAGAATACACTTCAAACGAAAGTTTCAAAAAGGAAGCTATTAAACTTTGGAAAAAAAGAGTAAGTCCAATGGAATGCCCTTTAGATAAAAATTTTAAACGGTTCTTAATGATGAAAAAAAGATTATGGCATTATAAAAAAGAATATCAAAATAGTGATTGGGAGGAATAAAAAATGTGTGGATTTGTAGGATTTGTTGATAAAAAGAAGAAAAAAGAAAAATTAGAGATTATTAAAAATATGGCGGACCAAATAATTCATCGTGGTCCAGATGGCGAAGGGTACTATGCAGATGATTTAGTAGCATTAGGACATAGAAGACTTTCGATAATTGATGTAGAAGGAGGAAGTCAGCCCATTTATAATAAAGATAAAACCTTGGCAATTATTTTTAATGGGGAAATTTATAATTATAAAGAACTTAAAGAAGAATTAGAAACAAAAGGATATAGTTTTCAAACAAAAACAGATACAGAAGTTGTTTTGTACGGGTATCAAGAATGGAAAGATGAATTATATGATAAACTTCGAGGAATGTTTGCTTTTGTGATTTATGACAAAAAAAATCAAGAAGTAATTGGGGCCAGAGATCATTTTGGAATCAAGCCATTTTATTATTACTATAAAGATGCTGAATTTATGTTCGGTTCAGAAATAAAATCTTTTTTAGTACATCCAGAATTTAAAAAAGAATTAAATACAGATGCATTAAAAATGTATTTAATTTTTCAATATTCAGTAAAGGAAGAGACTTTTTTCAAAAATGTTTTTAAATTAAAACCAGGACACTTTTTTCATTATAAAAATGGAAAATTAAAAGTCGATTCTTATTTTGAAGTAAGTTTTAATAAAAAAGAAGAAAATTATAAAGAAATGTTCGATGGTTTAGAAAAAACTTTAGAGAGTTCCGTTTATTATCATCAAATAACTAGCGATGTGGAAGTCGGAGCTTATTTATCTGGTGGCGTGGATTCATCTTATGTTGTAAGTGTTGCTAAACCAGAAAAAACTTTTTCAGTTGGGTTTTCATATGAAGGTTTTGATGAAACAGATTATGCTAGAGATTTATCGGAAATGTTAAAAATAAAAAATACAAGAAAAAAAATAAGTGCTGAAGATTTTTTTGACGCTTTACCAGAGGTTCAATGGCATACAGATGAACCTCATGCAAACTTAACAGATGTACCTCTATATTTTTTATCAGATATAACAAGCAAACAAGTAAAAGTG
This sequence comes from uncultured Bacilli bacterium, assembly GCA_944363605.1. GTDB lineage: Bacteria > Bacillota_I > Bacilli_A > RF39 > UBA660 > Ventrenecus. Next base: position 991 of record CALVUM010000052.1, on the reverse strand, counting down.
ACGTTATCAGGAGAAGGTAGTGATGAGATGTTTGCTGGATATAATGAATATAATGACCCATTATTGCTGAGAATTTACATTTGCATTCCACTATTTATTCGCAAAGGAATTAGAAATGTTTGCAAGCATTTGCCGCATTTTCCAGGAAGAAATACCCTAATTAGATATGGTCTGCCATTTAATGAACGTTATATTGGACATGGTACATTCATGGAAGAAGATGAAGCCAATGAAATTTTAGCAGATAAATTAAAGAATAACGAAAAGATATCGGATATTCTTGAGCCGGTATATAAAAAAATTAAACATGAAGATGAACTTACCAAAAAATTATATATTGATTTTAATTTTTGGCTACCCCAAGATATACTTCTTAAAGCGGATAAAATGAGTATGTCACATTCAATTGAATTACGTACTCCTTTAATGGATATTGATGTATTTCGCTTTGCGAGAAAAATACCAAATAAATATTTATTAAAAAAGAAACAAACAAAATACTTGTTTCGAGATATAGCGGCAAAAAAAATTCCAGAAGAATGGAGTAAGCGTCGCAAATGTGGATTTCCTGTGCCTTTTTCAAAATGGATTAGAGAAGAAAAATATTATAATTTAGTTAAAGAAGAGTTTAATAAAGGATATGTATCTAAATATTTTGATCAACCGTACATTAACAAATTATTAGAAGAGCATTATAAAGGAACAAAAAACAATGGTCGAAAAATTTATAATATTTATTGCTTTTTAGTGTGGTATGATCAATACTTCGCATAAAATGAATTAGAAGAAGGAAAATAATCCTTCTTCTGAGCAAAAATGCGATTTTTTTGGAAAAAAACAGAAATTTTAGGTTGACATTAGTATTTGTTTTTGGTAATATTTAAAGTGTCTTAAAGAGAAACGGGCGTTTAGCTCAGTTGGTTAGAGCATCTGCCTTACAAGCAGAGGGTCTGCGGTTCGAGTCCGTAAACGCCCACCATTATTTTTTTAT
>CALVUM010000051.1 GCA_944363605.1 uncultured Bacilli bacterium | reverse complement strand
TATATGGATTTGTCGTAAGTCCTTTTGTATCACTTATTGGATAAGTGTTATTTAAGGCGATTGAACTTGTTTGTTCGGTAAATTCAATTTCAAAACATCCGACATTTACAATATTTTCTCCGCCTGTATATGTAGCTACCCATAAAGCATAACTTTGATAAGTCATCAAACATATTCCAATTCCTACAGTTATAATAGCTAACATTATTTTATATTTTAGTTTCATCCTATCACCTATTCTTTATTTATTATAAACGTTTTTCTTAAATTTAACAATTCTTTATTTTAAAACATTGTAAAAAGAATTTTTAGAAATTGTTATTATTACTTTGGTATATTCATTTTCTCTAGACTCTATTTCTACTGTATGCCCTAATTGTTCACACATTTTTTTTACTAAAAAAAGACCCATTCCCGTTGCTTCTTTTTTGTTATGACCATTTTCTCCTGTGAAGCTTTTTTCAAAAACTTTTGGCAAATCACTTTCTTTGATACCGATTCCATTATCTAAAATGCATATTTTTATTTCTTTATCACTTTCATCAGCTTTAAATTCAATAATAGAATCTTTTTCTTTTTTATATTTTTTTGCATTTGAAACAATTTGATTTAAAATATATTCAAACCATTTTGCATCTGTCAAAGCTTTTTTATTCAAATTTTTCGTTTTTACTTCGATATTTAAAGCTAAAAAATCATCTTTATTTCTTAAAATAACATTTTTTATCATTGTATTTAAATCACATTCATGAATTAAATAATCTTTTTTACTGTGTTCACTTCTTACATAAAATAATACTTGTTCTACATATTCTTCAATTTTTTTTATTTGCTCTAATTCTTTATTATCTTTTTCTTTTTTATTGTGATTTCGCAAAATCAAACTAGCAATAGGAAGTTTTATTTCATGAATCCACAATTCTAAGTATTCTTTAAAATCTGTCATACTTTTTTCAGATTCATTAATTCGTTCTTTCATTGATTTATCAATTTCATATAAAGCTTGTAAAAAAAGTTTTCCTTCTAAAAAATTGGCTGTTGGAAGCATTTCGGTTATAAAATATTTTTGATCTATTTTTTCTAAAATAGAAAAGAATTCTTTAAAGAAAAATTTTCTTTTAAAATAAGAATAAAGAAAACTAAAAAGAAAAAAACATGTTATTAAAGATAGAATAAAAAAATTAGTAGCGAAAGAAAGCTTTAAAAGAAGAAATAGGCAAAAAAGAAAAAGAAGAAGAAAGAAAAAAATAAGTATTTCTATAAAGTGGTCTTTTACATAATCTTTAAATTTCATTTTAAAATATAGCCTTGTCCCTTTCTTGTTAGAATCGCATCCTCATAACCCATCTCCTCTAATTTTCTTCTTAAACGACTGATATTTACGGTTAAAGCATTATCATTAATGTATTCATCATTATTCCATAAATCGGTCATTAAATCATCTCTTGTTACAATACTACCTAAATTATTTAAAAGATTTAAGAATATAATCATTTCATTTTTAGTTAAAATCATTTCTTCTTCCTCTTTTTTTAAAATTCCTTTAGTTGGATAAACTATCCACTCATGATAAGATAAATGATCATAGGCTTTTTCACTTCTTTTTAAAACAGCACCAACTCTTAATAAAAGAATGGTTGGATTATAGGGTTTCGTTATATAATCATCTGCTCCATACCCCATGGATAACACTTCATCTGTCTCGCTACTTCTACTGGTTACCATAATGATTGGCGTATCTTTTTGTTTTCGATACTCTTTTAAAAGAACTTCCCCATTCATATTGGGAATATTTATATCTAATAGAATCAAGTCACAATCGATTTTTAAAAGCCCCCCTAAAACATCTTTAAAATCTTCTACTACCTCTACTTCATAAGAAGCATTTAAAAGTAAAGCTTTTAATTCTTCTCGAATAGATTCTTCATCTTCTACAATCACAATTTTTTTCATAATTTTCTTTCCTCTTTTCTTTGTTTTTTGTATTCTAAAATACCTGATTTAATTTCTTCATCATATTCCTTATCCATTTCTAAATCTCGATTCGAAGTAAAAGTATATCCTTTTAAAAAAGAATTTATATAAGCTGTTTTCTCATTAAATTTTAAAAATCTAGTTTGTTTAGACCAGCTTATAAAGGTTAGAATGGTGTATAAAAAACATAAATTTGTATAATCTTCTATTTTTTCTTTTCGGTGCATTTCTTTTTCTAAAAATACAGTATTTTTCTGCCAAAAAAGAATTTTTTGACAAGTTTCTAATAGAAAAGATTTGTATTCAAACATTTCTATCGTTTGGCAAGTGGGATTTAAAGTAGTTAACATCGTTAATTTTAGATAAGAAGTTAAAATTTGGAATATAGTTTGTAATCTGCCTTCTTTTATATACTCTATTTCTTTTTTTAATTCTGTAAACACTAAGTTTATTTTTAAAGTATCCGTCATTTGGTGTGTTTCTATACTACTGATTAGCATAAGGTTTTGATAAAATGTTTCCGTTTCCATAGCTTTTTTCTTCCTTTCTTGGTTATTATATCATAAAAAAGAATCTTACTTAGATTACTTCTTTGTAAGATTCAACTTGCTTTGCTTCATAATATAGGTATGAACTCCATATGGAGAAATAAAATCTTGCATGAGTTCTTCTCCTTCTAATAAACAGCATTCCTTAGGTTCATTCGTCGGATTTAAAACGATTACATAAATGTTTTTTTCTTCATCTTCTAAAGCCGTTGTAATTAAATCATTTCGATAAGCACTTGAAAAAATCACATGAGAACCAACAGGTATTAAAGAAAGATGCTTTAAATAGTAATAAATAGGTGTACAAATAAAATCATCGGCTCGCTCATTTAAAATTATGGGACTTTTACAATAGTTTTCAGCATGATTAGGCCCTCCATGAAAGTCAAGTAAAATATTCCAATCAATGAAAGCATTCATTCCATTATTGATATTTCCTAGTATTTCATTCATATAAAGACAAGCGTCTTTTATCCACTCTTTTTCATTATAAGGCGCATATCCTGTACACATTTCCGTTTCAAAAAGTAGTAACTCTGGGAATGTTTCATGAACAAGTTTTAAATTTTCAAAGAAGGTTCCGACATACCAATGAAAAGCCATACCTGCAATATAAGTATTTTTCTTAGGATATAATTCACAAGCATGCTTATACAAGCGCTCTTTATTATGATCCCATAAGAAAATTTTGGTGGAAAGCTTCTCTTTTTTCATTCTTGGAATCAAGTAATGATAAATAAAATCTTGTTGTTCTTCCGTTGTCCATACGCAAGATTCCCACTTTTGTTTAGCAAAAGGTTCATTTTGAACTGTTAAATAATCGATAGGTATCTTTTCTTCTTCATATTCTTTTAAATACCTAATTAAATATTCAGCATATCGTTTATAGTATTCTTTTTTTAGTTTTCCACCATTAACTAAGCTATTATTGTCTTTCATAAAAGCCGGTGGTGACCAAGGACTGGCCAAAAGAGAAACCTTTTTTACATTTAAAATATCTTTTAATAAAGGAAAAAGTAGTTGTCGATCTTTGGCAATAGAAAAATCCTTTAAATCTTGTTGTTCAGAATAAGAATAATTTTCTGAAGAAAAATCCTGACTGCCAATTGGAAGTCTTCCATATTGATAATTCAGCCCTTCTTGAGAATAATATAAGCGCAAAAAATCTTGTTGTTTTTCCTTCGATAATTTTTGATAATTAAAACACGAACTTTGTGTAATTGCTCCACCTAATCCTAACCATTTTTGTTTTTTGATAGTTGGTTCAAGCCAAATTAAACTCCATTCCCAAAAACAATCTGGTACTCGAGTAGAAATTTCTGTTTCCAAAAAATACTTTTCGGATAGAATATCTGTTACAAACTTTTTCATTCTGTTAACTGAATAATCTTTCTTAAAACATCGCCATATTTCTCTAAAGCAGTTTCTCCCTCATTTACTAAAAATTCTTGAAAATCTATTTTTCTTTCAATTATCTCATTATCTAAAGTAATTTCTTTACCAGGAATTGTTCCACTTTCTTTTTGAAATAATTCTAAAGCCTCTTTCGCATTCACAAAAACTAAACCAGAGACTTCCTCTTTATCCATTTGAAAGTCTTGATAATTTCCTTCATATAAATCAACATAAACATTGGCAAATGCTCGATCTTTAAAAATGCTCTTATCTTCTTTTACCCGATCCATTTTAAAAGGCACGATAGCAACAAATGTTGCATCAGAAGCATCTAACGTTATCCCGATTTCTTCTTTTATTTCTCTTTGAAAAGCTTCGGTTACACTTTCACCAGCACTTAAATGACCTGAAGAAGTTGTGTAAAGGGTTCCTCGATCACTTCTTCTTTGAAAGAAAATATTTCCTTTTTTATCATACAACCAGCAATGAACTGTTTTATGCCATAAACCTTTCTCATGAACAACTTTTCGTTCTTCTGTTCCAATAGGTTCTCCTTTTTCATTATAAATATCTAATAATTCCATTTTTTCACTCCTTCTTATAATCCTCTTAAACAAAATATTGCATATAACGGAATTGATTTTATTTTTTTCTCCGAATCAAAGCCAAAATTACGGGTTGAAATACGAATTGCATATTTCGGATGAAATTTTTCTATGTATACATTTAAACTTTTCGACTGAACATTATCTTTTGCTTTTACTTCAAGTGGAATTATACCATCATTTGTATAAAGTAAAAAATCAATTTCTGCTGTTCCACTACTTTGCCAATAATACAAAGAATATCCTAGAGTTTCTAATTCATTCGCGACAAAATTTTCGGTAATAACTCCTTTATATAAGGATAAATTATCTAATAAAATATCAGAAGCTTTAATTTCTAATAAATTATTTAAAATACCTACATCATTCACATATAATTTAAGGATCTTTTCTTTAATAAATCCTTTTAAAGGAATTTCTGGTACACTTACCAAAGTAGATTTTGTAATCATATTACTTGCTAATAACCAGTCTAATGCAGAGGTATACTCTCTACTTTTCGCGTTGGGAGCCACTTTAGAAAACTGAAATTTATTTGCTTCATTGGCAAGTTGAGTAGGTATGGAATTATAAATTCTTTCAATCTTTAAAGCTTCACTATTACTTAGTACATATTTATCCATATCTTTAAAATAAGATTCGATAATATTTTGTAAAATGGTTGAATCATATTTTATAACATCTTTATTAACACTTACTAGCTTTTTCACAGATTCAGGCATGCCCCCTGTTATTAAATATAGTCGATAGTATTCTAAAGATTTTTGATGAATGGGTGGTGCGATGGCTATATTTTTATTAAAGCAGGACTTTATTTCTTCAATTAATAAATCTTCATGAAAAGCCCATAAAAACTCTAAAAAGTTCATTGGATACATTTCTATCATTTGTACTTTACCAACCGGAAAAGAAAAATGACTTCTTTTTAATTTCACATCCAATAAAGAACCAGCACAGATACGATTTAAATTGGGATGTTTTTCATAAAAAAATTTTAATTCAGAAATAAGATCTTCAGATTCTTGTATTTCATCAATAAATAAAATTGTATTTTCTGCTTCTAAATCCACACCTAACAAAACTTTTAATTTTACAAATTTTTCTTCTGAAGGGATTTTTAAATCGTAAAGTTCTACAATATCTTTTCTTTCAAATAAGTTTACTGATACATAATTTACATAGTTTTCTTGGCAAAAAGTATCAACTATATATGTTTTTCCTACTTGTCTTGCGCCTAGTATCATTAATGGTTTATGATTTTCCTCTTTTTTCCAATCTTCTAATTTCTCATATATTTCTCTTTTCATTTTATCCTCTGCTAGTTATAGTATACGTAAGCAAAGGTGCAAAAGTCAAGTTTCACACCTTTTTCTAACCACTTTTCGTGTAAAGTCTCACCTTTTTCTAAGGACTTTTGCTATTAAATTCCACTTTTTTCTAACGAGTTTCAAAAAAAATACTGAATTATTCTTCAGTATTTTCTTCAGGCATTTGAACTACTTCTTCTGGAGAAGCCACTTCATCGCCACTTTCATCCATTAAAGATTCTTCTAATACTTCACTTGCTTCATCATCCATAAATTGCTTTTGAAGTTCAAGTTCAATGTCGCTATATTGACGAGCACCTGTTCCAGCAGGAATAAGTTTACCAATAATAACATTTTCTTTTAGACCACGTAAGTAGTCAACAGAACCTTTAATTGCAGCATCCGTAAGAACTCTTGTTGTTTCTTGGAAAGAAGCTGCAGATAAGAATGAATCTGTTTGTAAAGAACTTTTTGTGATACCAAGCATGATTGGACGTCCTTTAGCAGGAACTTTACCAGCTAGAATAACTGGTTTATTTGCTTCTGTAAATTCATGCATCGATACACTTAATCCTTCAACTAGGTCTGTATCTCCAGCATCAACAATTCTTACTTTATTAATCATTCTCTTAACGATAATTTCAACGTGTTTATCGTTAATATCAACACCTTGTAATTTATAAACCATTTGAATTTCTTTTAAGATGTATTCTTGAGCAGTAATTGGGTCAGTTACAGCAAGTAATTCTTTTGGAGAAATAACTCCTTCAGTTAATTTATC
>CALVUM010000050.1 GCA_944363605.1 uncultured Bacilli bacterium | reverse complement strand
TACGGGGCAAATATTTATCTACCATTACTGGTCCACTGCATCGTTCATTTACTAGCAGTAGCTCCCCTACCATAATTTGGGTTTCTCGCTTGCGGGGTTTACCACGTTCCACTTCCAAGGTTTCCCTTTTCTTCGTCACTTTGGCACTTTTACACTTAATAAAACCATTTTACAGGTTCGTTTAGAGCCGTTAACTTACGTTACCTTAGGTTATTTTTTCCCTAAGCACAAACACTACAACCATCTCAGGTTGTGCGAGCAAGGACTTTCCTCAAACATCACGAAAATGTCCGCATTTGCCTTAGTTATTACTCATTTTACTATAAACTATTTTTTCTAGTTGACTAATTCTTCTTAATAAATCTACATTATTAATATTTGAAGAACCAGAACTACTTTCCTGTGCTTCAAGTTCAGTTTGAAGCTTTCTTATTTGTTGTTTCAGCTTAGAATTCTCATCACTCATACTTTGCAATTCTCGTTCATATCCGCGAATCAACTTAATAAATTCTGAATAATCTTTAATAATTAAATCTAAAAAATTATCCACTTCTTGAGGACGGTAACCACGCGCATCAACTTTAAACTCTTTTTCGTAAATTTCTTCAGGGCTTAATACGATTTTTTCACTTAACACATTTACCACCTTCTTAAATCATATTAACAATTGTTTTACTTTTTGTCAATTCTAGATTATTAAACTACCAAGAATTTCCTGTTTTCATTTTAATCTTTTTTCCTTTAAAACATCTTCCATAGCTAAACAAGCAATTTGCAAATCAACTTCTCTTAAATTTTCCAATAACTTACTAAAAATCATATCAAAAGACATTGTTTATTCCCTCCAATAATATTTTAAAAAATTTAAATAGCAAAAAACAGATTTTCGACAAAAGCTGTCAAATAAAATACTAAAAACACTTCTATCTTTAAAAAAAGAAACATTTATTGTATAATGTATTAAGGTGATCTACATGCTGTACCCAAACAAAATCAAAAAAACAGATAACGGATACAAAACAATAAATTATAGCAACCGTGGAATGAATTTAGAGAACCTACTTAACGAAACAAATGAGTATTATATTGAAAAAGATATTGCATTAATTTATAAAAAACCTACACCTATCGGTATCAGCGAAGCTGTCTATACTGAACACGGAAGAATTATAAAAAATGGATATTTTAAAGCTCCATCAACATTAGATTATAATGGAATATATAAAGGAAAATATATTGAATTTGAAGCAAAAGAAACCCAAAAAAAAACATCATTTCCTTTAGCAAACTTCCATGAACACCAAATCAAATATATAAAAAGAGTAATAAAGCATGGAGGCATTTGTTTTATAATAATCAAAATGAATAACCAAAATTATTTAATAAAAGGAGAAGATTTAATAAAATTTATAAACGAAAATACTCGGAAAAGTATTCCTTATGAATATCTTAAAGAAAAAGGATATGAAATAAAAGAAAGCTATAATCCAGCTTTAGACTATTTAAAGATAGTGGACAAAGTTTATTTAGAAAGGATATAAAAAATGGCAAAGAAAAAATTAAAATTAAAAAATTTAGGCGAAATTAAAGAAGCTGTCAAAAAAGAAAAAGAAAAAACCAAAAAAACAAATCCAAAAAAGAAAAATATCGAAAAAAAAGCGAAAAACACCAAGAAAAATCGTCATATTGGTACTAAAATATGCATGCTATTTATAACAATAGGTATTGCAATCGCATCAATCGTTATCGCCTTTGGACTCTACATTGTCTTTACTTCTCCAGAGTTCACATCGGAGCAATTATATGAAGCTGAATCTTCCATTATTTATTGGGCAGATGGTAGTGTTTTAACTAGAATCGGTACGGAAGATCGTGTTTTAAAAAATTATGAAGATTTCCCTCAAGTTTTAGTTGACGCATTAGTCGCAACAGAAGACTCAAGATTTTTCCAACATAGCGGTTTTGACGCGGCAAGATTCTTAAAAGCTAGTATTGGCCAAGTTTTAGGAAGAAGTGGTGCTGGTGGTGCTTCAACTCTTTCTATGCAACTTTCTAAAAACTATTTTACTTCTTATGAGGACTCTGGAATAGAAGGAATTATTCGTAAATTTCAAGATATTTATATGGCTGTTTTCAAAATTGAAAAGAACTTTACCAAAGAACAAATTATTGAAATGTATTTAAATTCCTTTTGGTTTGCAGTAGGAAACAATAACGTGGAATCAATAAATGGTATAGAACAAGCTAGTCAGTACTTTTTTGATAAAACAGTTTCTAATTTATCTTTACCGGAATGTGCTTTATTAGTTGGAATGGTCAATAATCCTTCTCTTTATAATCCATATAAATATCCAGAATATGCAAATGAACGAAAAAATACGGTTTTAAGTTTAATGTACCGTCATGGGTATATCAGTGAACAAGAAATGAAAGATGCTCAAAATATCTCAGTCGAATCCTTAATTGTTCCTCAACAAGCAGCTTCAACACCTTATCAAGTTTTAATTGATTATGTAGTAGATGAAATTGAAGATAAACAAGGAATAGACATTTCAAAAGGTGGATACGAAGTATATACAACGTTCAATAGATCCGTACAGGATGTCATAAATAACATGCAAAACGGTGCCGCTGCTGAATGGCGTGATGATAAAATCCAAGTTGGAGTCGCAGTAACAAGTGTCACTGACGGATCAATCACAGCTTTAGGACCAGGAAGAAACTATGTAAAAACAGGAGATAATAGAGCCTTATTTAGACGTCAACCAGGTTCTACTGCCAAACCATTAATTGACTATGGTCCATTAATCGAATACAACAATGCCTCAACTGGACAAATGTTTATCGATTTTAAATATGCTTACAATGGCGGTGGCTATTTAAATAACTGGGATAATTCATTTAAAGGAATCATGACTTTAAAGAATGCCCTTTCTGCATCAAGAAACACGACAGCTCTAGAAGCTTTCCATCAAACAACAGAAGAAAATAAAAAAGAATTTTTAAATAATTTAGGCATTGATGAAGATAATTATATGGATTCAGACGGAAATGCAAGCTTACATGAATCCTATTCTGTAGGAGGTTGGCCACAAGGACTTTCACCATTAGAAAGTTCAGCAGCTTATGCTGCATTTGCAAGAAGTGGCTACTATATTGAGCCTTATTCTTATACGAAAATTGTGAATACCCAAACAGAAGAAACCATTGAGTATAAATATGAAAAAACAAGAGCCATGAGTGAAGAAACAGCTTGGATGATTACAGATGTTTTACTTCAAGCAACAAGTGAAGGAGTTGGTGGATCGATTAACTGGAATCTAAGAGGTTCAATAGCATCAAAATCAGGAACAACCAACTATGATGAAGCTACTGCTGCTGAAAAAGGCATTCCTTATTATGCTACTCCAGAACATTGGGTAAATACGTATAACACAGAATATTCTATTTCGATGATTTATGCTTATGATAAAAAAGATGAGGATTCAACACACTATTTAACAAGTAGTACAGGTTCTCCAACAAGAGGAAAAATTAATGCGTATCTAGCAAATAACATTTTAACCAAAAATGAAAAATTTACAAAACCAAATACCGTTGTCAGTGTCACAGTTGAAGCAAATACTCTTCCTACAAAACGAGCGAGCGAATATACCCCAGACAATATGAAATATACAGCTTATTTTAAAGCAGGAGCTGAACCAAGTGAAACATCAACAAGATTTGCCAAACTAACCGATGCTTCAAACGGAAAGAGCGAAATTGATGGAAATACCATTACTCTTTCATGGAATGCAGCAGAATCTCCTGCCGCACTAGACATAAATGCTGTTCGTACAGAATTTGCAAATTACTTTTCAAATTACAAAAAAACATATAGCCATAGTTATGAATTATTTGAAACTGAATACATGAGAATCTATGAATCATATAATAACTCTTCAATAGGAACATTTGGATATCAAATTTATCTAAAAGACAAAAATGGCAACTTAACAAGCTTAGGATGGACAGATAAAACAACTTATACATATAAAGCTTCAACAAGTGGCGACTATACCTTTGTAGTTAAAAGTTCCTACAGCATTTTTAAAACTAACCAATCAAACGGACTAGAAATAAAAGCAACAATCAAAAGTGAAACATCCGAAGATAATCAGTTAAAAGCCACAGCATCCACTCTTTGTGTTCCTATAAATGGAACTGTAGATGCCAAAAAAGCCATTAAAGCTACTTATGATGGCGTTGATGTCACGGATAAAGTTACAATTACAGCAAGCAAAGTCGATACTTCAACAACTGGAGAAAAAGCAATTACCTATACTGTAAGCTACCAAGGAAGTCAAATAAAAGTTTCTGGAAAAGTTACCATTTCAAATAATTGTTCAAATGAAGAAACATAAAAAAAGTCAGTCTTTTTAAAAGATTGGCTTTATTTTTTATTTTTAAAATATTTACAAAAACTTTTCAATTTACACTTTTCACAAAGAGGATGAATTGCCTTACACTGATATCTTCCGAACAAAACGAGTTGATGATGTAATCTACTCCATTTATTTTTTGGGAATTTTTTCATTAACTTTTGCTCTACTACTGATACCTCATCTTTGGAATAGACAAGACCTAATCTTTTAGAAACTCTTTCCACATGCGTATCTACAGCAATTGCTGGAACATCATAAATATTTGAAAGCACAACATTACACGTCTTACGCCCTACCCCAGGTAAACTTTCTAAATATTCTCGATCATTAGGAACTTTGCCATCAAAATTTTCTAGTAGACTTTTAGCAATAGAAACTAAATAAGAAGCTTTTTTTGTATAAGAGCCCACCGGTCGAATAATTTTTTGAATCTCTTTAACATCAGCTTTAGCAAGTGTTTCGATATCATAATTCTCCCAAAGAACGTTAGTAACCTCATTTACTCTTTTATCTGTACATTGCGCCGATAAAACTGTCGCGATTAAAAGCTCATAGTCTTTCTTATAATTTAATTCACAACGAGCATCAGGATAGAGTTCGTCCATATATAAAAGAATTTTTTCAACTTTATCCTTCATCTTCTAACCAATTATAATCAAAAAGCTGAGGCGCTTTTTCCATTTCCTTTCTTCGATTACTTAACCCACTTTCTACCTCTGTCATATTATGATAGCCTTTTTTTTGCCATTCATACAAAATTTTATCAATATATCGTAAACTACTTACTCCATTATAAACGGCTTCTTTTAAAGCTCCCAAAACGAGTTCTTCACTAAAGCCTTTTGTAAGCCACGCATTGATAATTTCATATTCCATAGGTGAAATACTTCTTCCAAGTTCCTTTTGAAATAAATCAAAAATCGTTTCTCTTTTCTTTTCTTCTTGCTTTTTCATTTTCTTTTCATAAATATTTCGATATAAAGGTTCTAAACTGATTACTTCACAACATCTATTCGTTTCATCTTTACAAGCTTCTAATTCAATAAAATTTAAAGAAAGCAATCGATTAAAAGAAAGCAAAACATCTTTTTCTTCTATTCCTAAAACCTTACTTATTTTATCTACATTAAAAGTTTTATCTTCTGCATCTTCAAAATACATCAAAAGTAAAAATTCTACCAAAGACAAATGGTTTTCTACCGCAACTTGAATTAAATGAGTTGCTAAAGTAAATCTTTTTTCAGTTAAAAACTCAATATTTGGCATTCTTTTTACCTCCACTCTTTTACATATTTATAAATACTTTTCTCAGTATTCAACACTTTTTTTAATACAATTTGTTCTTCTAAATCAGCTAAAAGTTTTCCTAACATCTCGCCCTTTACACCACTAAAAGCTTGAATTTCTGTCACAGATAAAACAATATCTTTTCTTGAATAAATGGGCATATTTTGATACATTTTTTCCAATTTTTTCATAGGAAATTTTAAAATTTTAGCAACAGTTAAACATTGATAAAATCCAAAATGATACAAATCAAGCACTTTAATTGTACCACACTTTAATTGCTCTGCAATACTTTTTTGACGAATTTTTAATTCTTTTTCCACCACATATTCTCGATTCGTTTTTATCTGTGCCCAAAGTCCCGAAAGATCTTCCACAAAAACCACTTTTTGATTTGTAATTCCAAGTACTTTTAAAAGTCCAAGCTTTTTCAATAGAGAAAAACCATCAGCAAGTAAAATTCCGTCAAGTTCTTTACGAATCTTTACTGTTGAAACATTTTCCAAACTCTTTTTAGTTTTTAAAATAGCTTTTTTCAAAGATTTATCTAATTCCAAATGATACATGGATGCAAACCGAACTGCTCGCAAAATACGAATAGGATCCTCTTCTAATCGAACAACAGGATTACCAATCGTTTTTATTTTTTTCTCTTTTAAATCTTTTCTTCCCTCATACAAATCAATAATTTCTTCATTTTTATTCATATAAAGAGCATTCATCGTAAAATCTCGTCTCTTGGCATCTAAAACGAGATTTGATGAATAAACCATTTCATTAAGTTTTCCATTTACATAACTAATTTCTTTACGATAGGTTGTAATATCAACAGTATACTGTTCGACCTTTAAATGATAAGAACCATACATTTCCGTTTTTAAAGAAGGGCCAAACAAAATCGTTAAATCCTTAGGTAAAGCATTAGTCGCAATATCAATATCATTTGTTTTACGATACAACAAAGCATCCCTTACAAAACCTCCAACCAAATATGCTTCAAAACCACTTTGTTCAATTTTAACTAACAAATTTTTTATTACGCTTGGTATCAAAATATCACCACTTACTTAAATCTATTATAAACCATTTTGAAAAAGAAACTGAAAAAAAAGATTTTTTTGACAAATAATTGGCAGAAAAAATTTTCTAAGCTACATACCTTTCTAAATCAATGGTTTTATTGACAGAATAAATTTACATTTTGAAAAAAATATGTATAATATTTATTTATTGAAGGAGGAGTGTAATTATGGTAGCAAGAACAGTTCAAGATGATATATTTAATTCAGAAATAAAGCATATAGCATTTGCAGTTAATGTTGAGGGAATTAATGATGCAGGATTTGCTGGACAAGTTTCTAGTAAATACTGGAATGAACTAGCAAATTATGGAGAATGCGAATTAGGTACAGTTTTATCAAAAACTGTAGGTAATAAAACCTTTCATGCTTTAGTTTGTCATTCATTAAATAATGGTTGGGGTGAAAATCAATCAGAAATTATCAGAGAGTGTTTTGATAAAATTCCAGCAAATGGTGAACCAATAGCAACAATTGCAATAGGTACAGGTATAGTAGGAATAAGGGGATTGGCTGATTTTAGACAAATTGTTTGTGGTATGCATGAATCGCAACAACAAATCGTATTATATGCTGGATACACATTAGATGCAGTTATTAATTGCTATAATGAAGAAAAGCGAAAACAAAATCTAGCAAAAGAAAAAGAATTATCAATTGAATCACATAAAAAATTAGCACTTGAATTACATAGAAAAGGTTTACTTTAAAAATAGATGGATTAGTTATATCTATTATAACTACTCTTTTGTGTCAAAAATGATATTTTTGTGAGTTACTTCTATTAGAGAAATCATTACTAACTATTTACTTTATTTGACAATCAAATAACTTTCTAGTATAATTTATATCGCTTAGAAGTTTGGCAGCGAAATGCCTGTTATAATGTGTAATTAAATCAATAGATTCATGAGTATACTCTGCCAGTAGAAAGTGTTAATAATTACTCCCTATAAAAAGGTATTTCAAATAACTTTTAGCAAATAAAAATAGAAAGAAAGGAGAAAATTATGGCAAGATATACAGGACCACAATACAAAAAATCCCGTCGTTTAAACTTTTCAACATTAGAAAATGGAAAAGATATTGCTCGTCGTCCTTACGCACCAGGAATGCATGGAACAGACCGTCGTAAAAAATTAAGTGAATATGGCGTTCAATTACAAGAAAAACAAAAAGTACGTATCTTATACGGTTTAAATGAAAAACAATTCCATAGAGTATTTGATAAAGCTTCTAATATGTCAGGAATTACTGGTGAAAACTTATTATTCTTACTAGAAAGTCGTTTAGATAATTTAGTATATCGGATGGGGCTTGCTACTACTCGCCGTGGAGCTAGACAACTAGTTAACCATGGTCATATTACTGTAAATGGTAAAAAAGTAGATATTCCTTCTTATACTTGTAAACCAGGTGATGTTATTGCAGTTAAAGAAAACTCATTAAATCATCCAGCAATATTAGCAAGTTTAGAAGCAACCGCAAGCACAAAAGCTTTTGTTGAATTTGATAAGAAAAAAATGTCTGGTACTTATTTAAGACGTCCAGATCGTTCTGAATTAAATGCTGAAATCAACGAAGCATTAATAGTTGAATACTATAACCGTTAAGTAAAAAGCAATTCATTGCTTTTTTTTTCATTCTTATGTATAATTTTAATGAGGAGAATAAATTATGGATAAACTAGTAAAAGGGCTAAAAGAAAATAAGAAAAAAGTATTAATATATGGAGGAATTACTCTCCTAACAATTATATTACTTATTATAATCATTATCATTTTTATCAATATTTTTAAACGATATGATTATCAAGAAATTGAAACAATTATGGTAAATGAAACAAAAAATTATTTAAATAAAAATTCATCTTTACTTCCCACTGAGGAAAATCCTTTAATTACGATCGAAGCTTCTACTTTAATCGCAGAGGAATATATGAAAGATTTTTCAAAACTTAGTAAAGATACAGATTGTAGTGGTTTTATAGACGTAATTTATAACAACGGATATTTTCGCTACATCCCTAACCTATCCTGTTCAAATTACGAACCAACATTTTTAAAAGATATAATCCTCCAAAAAGAAAATTTAGTTACCCAAAATAACGGTTTATATGAAATGAATGAATATTACACCTATCGCGGAGAATATGTAAACAATTATTTGAATTTTGCCAATGAAAAATGGCGGATTTTAAAATTTAACGAGGAGGAAATATATCTTATTTTGTCAGATACGGCCAATGATATGGATCCAATTGTTTTTGATGATCGATACAATGAAACTTTAAATAGTAACCGTGGTTACAACTCTTTTGAATCAAGTCGCATCGAAGAATCCTTAACAGAAATTTACAACAATTTTTTTGCAAATTATAAAAATTATTTATTAACTATGAATGCATGCGTTCACACAAGAAGTGAAAAGGATTTCGATAATTCAGGAGCTATTGAATGTTACACTACATATGAAACGCCAATCAGTCTATTACCTGCTTATGATTATATTAATGCTTCTATTGATCCTTTATGTAAAACAGTTTCATCCGGAAATTGTACAAATTATAACTATTTGGCCATTGCTTCAAATGACTGGTGGTTGTTAAATGGAACGAATGAAAACACTTACGATGTATATCGTGTAAATACAAGAGGTTCTATTGCTTTAGAAAGAGCGAGCGTGAAAAATCATTTACGAGTAGTTATTGCTATCCCAAGTAATATTTTATATAAAAGTGGCGATGGAACACAATCAAATCCTTATCAAATTTACCCATATTAAAAGAAGTTAAGCAAAAACTTCTTTTTTAAAACCATAAATTAGATACATTAACATTACTACTAAGTGGCGATGGATCTGGCATATCTAATTTTGCAAGCGCAGGTAAAGGTATAGCACTTCCAAAAACTAAAGCAATTCCTCTTCTCAAAGTCTTCAATCTTTCAAGTTCATCTGATGTAATACTAGATGTGATAGAATCAATCATTTTATAATCTTCCGGATGAAAAATTCGAAAAACCAAAAAATTAGAACACTGGGATAAAGCAGTTTTAGAAAGCTCGCTAGGTCGTTGTGTAATAAATCCCATTAAAACCCCATACTTACGTCCCTCTTTCGTAATTCGGTCAAAAATATTATATCCGATAACTTCAGCATCATGATCATTATTTACATAGCGATGAGCTTCTTCTAAAATAATATTAATAGGAAAAGACCCTCGATTATCTAAAGAAGTAGCAAAATCAAAGAATAATTTAGAATATAATTTTGTTAAAATCTTAGCAAACCGATCCTCCATTGCATCCAAATTCACATTAACAATTTGAGCAGTTTCCCCATTCTCCACTCGAAACAAACTCTCCACATAATCTTTTTTACTAATCACATACGGGTATTCAAAAAATTTTTTATAAGGTCCATTAATAAGTTGATGTAAATGTATTTTTAAAGTAATTGCCCTTTCATACATCGAAACACTATTATAAACACCTTCACTTAATAAAGCAAATTCTAAAGCATCATAAATATCTTCTAAAGAATAAACTAAATTAGGAACAACTGCATATTCTTCTGAACTTGTAATCTTAAATTGATTAAAAAAATCAATAACGCGACTAATAGCATTAATTTTTCCTTGATCATCAATATTTAAGCATTGTCTAACAGTCCTAGTATAACCAGGTTCTTGAATTTTACTATTTTCATTTAATTCGTCTGTATGATACTTAGCTAAAATAGACAAAATTTGATCTCGAATTTGACTCGCCTCTTTACCACTGGCCAATACTTCAAGTAAACAAGTAGCAATAATACTATTCTTATAAGAAATAGCATTGGGATCATCACTTTTAAAAATAGAAACATATTGCAAAGCCTTTTCTAAAATAGGAATCAAAAAAGGATCTTCTACATTTAGCAAAATAGCTAAATCATCAGCATCTAGAAAATATGGTGGAATAGTTATTACATTTGCAATATCTTCTTTTCTATTTTGAAAATTCTTAATATGAATACTAGGAATATTAGTAAAATTTTTAAAAGCATTTTGATATTCCCCATATACATCAAATAATATAATATGAGCATTTTTAGGTGGATTTTGATTAAAATAAAAAACATTTTGTATAAGTCTTGCAACCCCACAGGACTTTCCAAAACCAGAATTTCCTATAATTGCAAAATGATTTGAAAAAAAATCATTTAAATTGACAGTAACTTTAAAATTATCATATAAAATTGAAGTACCAATTAAAAGAGTATCTTTCTTATGAAAATCCTGTTTTCCTATAAAAGTTTCCAATTCTTGAGCTGTCACAACACGTGGAGGATAAATTAACTTTGGCGTTTTATAAATTCCTGTAATAAAAATTCCATTTACAATCTCACCAATTAAAAAAATAACAAAACACTCTTTCTTAACTTCAATAATTTTTCCAATAATAACTCGATTATCTTCTGAAAAAGAAACATGTATTCCTTTTAAAAATAAAGGAATCTGTCCACTTAAATTTTCTATAGTAATCGTATTTTCATTTGTATTAAGAATTTTTCCAAACATATCTATTCACCCTATTTATTCTTCTAAATTGTATCACATTTTTCTTTAAAAAAAAACTAATATTAACAATACTAGTTTTTCAAATCTAATTTTATTAAAATCCTAAGTAACCGTTCTTCATCATTATTTTCCAAAATATTTTCTAAAATATCCCAAGCTTTAATTGCTTCTTTTTGCCTTTCTAAATTTTCATTCTGCATCTTAATATAAATTCTTTTTTTCAAAATTAAAATTTGTTTAGAATACTTTATATATAATAATTTTTTAGAATTAACTAATGATATTTCCATATTATTACGATCCTTATTACAAATTTGATCATTTTTTGTAGAAACATCTAATTTTACATATTTTTTTCGAACAGCTTTTACTGCATCATAATAAAAATTTCTATCTTGTTTCGATATTTCGCTTCCTTTATCTAAAGAATCACCATGAATTTTAATCAATATATTATAATAAGAAAGATTGGATTTTTTTAAATTTAAAACAATCTCTTGTACTCTTCTTTCGTGTTCTTCTAAAGAAATACCTTCTGCTTTTTTTATTTTATCAAAGATATTTTTTTCTTTTCGTGGCCTTTCATAATTTTCATATTTCTTTTGAAGTAAACTAAATGCATTACTGTAAAGTTTTAGTTCTTGTCTTGGAATTTTATTCCATTCCTCTAAAGACTCACCATGTCTTTTAAGTAAAATTTCATAATAAGAAGGATGAGTTTCTTTTAAATTATTAACAATTTCTCGTATTCTTCTTTTATGTTCTTCTAAATCTATACCTTCAAGCATCTGAACTGAAACAAAAAGTGAGCAATCATTTTGTCTTGAAATTTCCTGAATTTTTAATACAACTTCCTGAATTTCTTGTTCCTTTTTCCAATTATGAAAATGATAAGTTCGATAAACCGATTGAAAAAAATCTTCATATTTTTGATAAAGTTCTGGATAATTCACTTTAATTTCTTTCAAACTATTTTCCAAATTAAAATGATTATAATTAAAAAAATGACGTCCAAAGTAATAAGTATAATAAACTTCATTTGGACATTGAACTAAATCTTCCATCCAATTTTTTGTTTCTTTTAGTAATTCGTCTAAAGAAAATTTATCTTCAAAATCAAGTTCAATAAAAGCTATTTTTAATTTTTTCCCCAAATTCTTATTTTTTCTATAAACATTCTCAGCATTCCATTTCAAAATTTCTTCATTAAAAGGCAAATTTTTAAAAACTTTTCTCTGTAATTCATCAAGTTTTTGTTCATATTGATGAAAATTTCGAGAAATATCTCTTAAATAATTCATTTTTTCTAAATCAGAAAAATTTATCCAACAGAAAAGAATATAAAATTTAAATAAAACTTTTATTTTTTCTTCAATTAAAATATATTCATCATCTATATCATCTTTAGAAACAATTTTTTTAACATGTTCCATTTCTTTTGGTTCTAATGCACTAAAAATTTTCCAAAAATGGCTTTTATTATTCACATACTTTTTCTGTAAATAAAAGGATGGCGAAATCGTTTTTTTCTTTTCTTTAATAAAAAATTTCATCAAGTTTTTTTAAAACAATTTCTGATTTTAATTGTTTTTTAAAATATAAAGATACGACAATTTTTAAAAACTGTTCATAAGTAAAGTCATTTTCTGATATTTTTTTCTTTTGTAAATTTTTTTGATAAAGTTTCAAATAAGGAGTAACAAAAACACTTTCTAACGTTTTATTCGCATGTCTTTTTAAAGTTTGAATAAAAATCTTCGAAATAAGTTCATGAATATAAAAAATCATTCCACGTTCATCTAAAGAAATCACTCGCTTTTGATATGTTTTAACCAAAGAATCTTCAATAATTTGCTGATTTTTCTCACTAAAATGAAATTCTGTCAAATCATTTTGAATAAAACTATGAGCAACTTCTCGAAATTCTTGAACTAAAGATAATTCTTTTTTCATGTCTATTTCCCCCCATAATTTTATTATAAATGATGAAGAAAAAAAACACAACGAAAAAGAAGGTATTCCCTTCCTCGTTAGAATAATATTCCACCTAGAATAATTGCAAGTAAGATATATAAAACCAAGATAATAAATGCACTAGTTTGGTATCCAGCTCCATTACATCCGGTTTCTTTATTTTTGCAGCAATTCATAAGACACCTCCTTTTTAATAATTTAAAGACTTAAATGAATGCTCCTACAATTAAGATTAGTAAAATAAATAGTACCAAAATGATTGCAGGTCCAAGTCCATTTTCACGACAGCAGTTCATAAAACTCCCTCCTTTATTTGTCTTTTCAATATAGTTTATGGTTAATTTTTCAAATGGTGCATACATAAAAACTTGTATTTCCAAAGGCAAGTTGATATAATAATTATGTTTTATGAATGGAGTGAAATAATGAAAAACAAAACAAAAAAAATAGTCATTCTCGGAGCTTGCACTCTTCTTTTATGTGGATGTGGAAAAGAAATTCCGACGTTATCAGATGGAAGTCAAGCTGTCGTAAGTTTTAACGAAGGTACGGAAAGCATTTCAGCAAATCAATTATATGAAAAAATGAAAGAAAATTATTCACTAAATGCGATTTTAACATTAATGGATACAGAAATTTTAGAACAAAAATATCCTGATGATTTAGAAGATGCCAAAGATCAAGCAGAAAGCACAATTGAATCCTTAATAAAAACTTATGGAGAAAGTCAAGTTATCGCAATGTATGGTTCAGTAAATAGTGGCGAAGAAATGCTTTATTTAAGCAATTTAAGAAACAAAGCTATTTTAGATTATGGAAAATCTTTAGTTACAGAAGATGAAATAAATTCTTATTATGAAAAAAATATTTATGGCGATGTTACCGTAGATCATATTTTAATTACAACTGGTGTTACTGAAGATACTTCTACAGAAGAAAAAACAAAATTGGAAGAAGAAGCAAAAAAGAAAATCAGCACGATTATTTCGGAATTAGATAAAGCAGAAGACAAATTAACGAGATTTAAAGAACTTGCTAAAGAATACTCAGAAGACGAGGCAACCAAAAATAATGGTGGAAGCCTAGGGGCTATTAATACAGGAACTTTATCAAGTAGTTATGATGAGATTTTAAAATCGGCAAGAGAATTAAAAGATGGCGAATACTCTAAAGAAGTCATTACCACAAGCCTTGGATATCATGTAATCTTCCGTGAAAATAGCAGTGAAAAACCTTCATTAGATGATAAAAAAGATGAAATCACAGAAACACTTGCCAATGAAAAACTATCAAACGATCAAACTCTTCAAGTTACTGCTTTAGATGAACTTAGAAAAGAATACGGAATGACTTTTAACGATACAGATATTAAAGAAAAATATTCAGCTTACATAGCAAATCAAATCGCGAGTATTAAATCACAATCTTCAAGTAATTAAAAAAGAAACTGTAAAGCATCCTTTACAGTCTTTTTTATTCAAAAACTTTTTCAATTTCTTCACTTCGATATCCTCGTTGATAAAGTTTCCTTTTCACTTGCCAAACAAGCGCATTTCCCTCATATTTAGAAGAAAGTTTTCTCATATATTTTTCTTTTTCTTTTAATAAAACATTTTCATCTATCTCAATTCTATAATTTTCTAAAAGTGACTCAATCATACTCATACTATATCCATAAGTATAAATATACATCGTTAGTTTCTTTTTAAAAAGTTTTTCACTTTCTTTTTTTTGGACACTCATTCTTTTTTGAATGAGTTTTTCAATTCGTTCTTGCCAAACTTCATCAGGTATATCATTAACTATAGAATTTTCTAAAATTCCCAATTTCTCTAATTCTTTTTTTATTTTAAACGGACCATCTAAAGTTAAAAGAAGTTTATCATGAACAAAAGCTTCAGCAAACTTAGAATCATTTATATATCCTTCTTTTTCCAATTTTTTTAAAACAAATTCCCTACACTCTCTCGAATATTCCTTTCTGTTTAAAAAATCGCCAATTTCTTTTCTACTACGCATCTTCCTAGTTAAATATTTTAAAGATTCATAATATCCTTCTAACAAAGAATTTTCTTTTTTAATCATTTCCACTTCTTTATCTGAAATATTTTTCTTCAAAAGCAAATCATATTTTAAAACAAGATCTTCAAAAATAGATATCTCCTGATGATCACTAAAAAAAGCAGTATATATATTTTTTTTCTTTTTTTTCCATTTAAGTATTTGCATAATATCCCTCGTATAAAGTATAGAAAAAAAGGAAAAAAAAAGCAAGCGAATGCTTACTAAAGAGGTATTTCAATGATTACATCGCTTAATGGATAACTTACACAAGGATGAATATAATGTGCTTCTTTATCGGACGCCCGAACGCATGAATCTTCTGTTTTTACCGTACCAGCTAAAAGTTTACTCCGACAAAATCCACACTCCCCAACTGTACAATGAACTAAAGTTTTTACTCTTCCCTTTTCCATACTTTGAATTAATGTTTCTTTTTCGTTACAAGGAATAGTAAGTGTTTTATCTTTCATTTTAATCGTTAATTGAAAATTTTGTTCAACTAAATCTTCTGGAACTTCTCTAAAGATTTCATGACGAATAAATTTATTAGGAATATCCAATTTTTTAAAAATTTCATTTAAGGAAAAATACATTTTTAAAGGACCACTTACAAAAAAGGTTTTATTTTCAAATCCAATTTGTAAAATCTTTTCTTCATCAATAAAACCATAAGCATAATCGCTTCGTTTTTGTTCACTTAACACATAAATTACTTGAATTTTTTTATTTTTCGAACAGATTTCATCAATTTCCTTTTTAAAAATCAAATCAAATTCACTTTTGGCACCATAAAGTAAAGTAAGGGAATGTATTTTTTCTAAAAATGCTTGATTTTGCAAAAAAGCCATAAAAGGAGTTATACCACTACCACCTGCTAAAAAAACCACATCCTTACCATCACGTAAAGGCTGATAAGTAAAATGTCCAAAAGGTCCCAAAAGATTAAAAGTTTCTCCAACTTCACATTCATTAAATAAATAAGTAGAAACCATCCCATTTTTTTCTTTTTTAACCGTTATTCTATACATCTCTAAAGATTTCAAAAAATTACTAATTGAGTAAGGTCTTTTGTAAGTCTTACCATTTATAGTAACAGTTAAAGTTACATATTGCCCTGGTAAAAAAGGAGGCATAGACTCTAATTTAACTGGTTTTAAATAAAAAGATTTTGTATCCTCAGTTTCTTCAATAATTTGTACAACTTCTACTTTAATACCTTTTGGATGAATCATTTCTACTAAATTATTAGTAAAAGAAGAAGCATTTACGTGTGTAGTAGAACCTCTTTCAATGGCTTTTCTTCTTTCTTCTCCCAAATTCTTAAACTTTAACAAATCCTGATTTGCATCAATTGCAATTTTAAACTTTTTCATTTTCCATCTCCTCAAGTGTTTTTAAAGCTTCTTGTTCTCCATTAATATAAGTTGCACTAGAACTACTTAGCCATGAAGCAAAACTTCCACAAAAGTGTAACCCCTTAATAAAAATTTCATTTTCTTCATTTAAAATTCTAGGTATCAAATTATCATAGGAAGTAGCCATATATCCATAAATTACCCCTTCAGGATGTCCTGTATAACGAGCAAAAGTAACTGGTGTAGCAACTTCAATTTCCTCAATTGCATCACGAATATTCACTCCAGTTGCCTCTTCAAAAGAAGAAACTAAAGACTCTGCAAATTTTTCTTTCATTGCAAAATAATTTTCTTTAGTAACCAACTTATCAAACGCCCCTCCAAAAATTAGACTTGATAAAACCAAACAAGATGAATCTATAGAACTATTTTTTAAAATTGCAGTTAAATTTCCAGAAAAAACACCATGCATTCTTTTAAATTCCTTATCACTGTTTAAAGAATGATAAATAAAATATGTCATATTTTCTAGCCCAAGTTCTTCCTTAGTTTTGTTTAGTCCAATATAAACGCTGACACCACGTGCTCCAAAAGAACGTGAATTAGTTAAAGATTTCGCTTTATTAGGAACTACATTATCTAAAATAAGATTTCCATATACAACATTAGGAGAGAGATTAGCTAATATATGTTTTGTCAAAAATTTTTCATTACTATCAGTAACAACACCAGTTACTTCATTATCTTTAACCAAAATCTCTTTAACACCAGTTAAACACCTAAGCGTTCCTCCATTTTTTATAAACTCTTCACTTAAAAGTAAAGAAATAGCATGACTTCCCTTTTTAAAGATTACTGGTCCTCTAGTAATACAAGAATATATTGTAGAAGCATACTGAACAAAACTAAGTTTAGAGACAGGGCTTCCTAAATAGCTCCAATAAGAACATAAAATTTCTTGAGCTTTTAAAGGCATGTTTATTTTTTTCAAAACTTTTTTTACACTATAAGAGGCAATAGCCATAAAATATGGATATTTTTTCAATAAAACTTCCATATCAAAATGTCCCTTATTTTCACGGATATAAGAAAGTGCAGATTCTATTTCTTCACATAAAGAAAAAAACTCTTCCATACTTTTCGTACTATCGGGTACATATTCTTCCATTTTTAAAATAAAGGCATCTTTACCAACCGGCATCACATATTTTTTTTTATGATCTAAAGAGTATACTGCAAATGCTTCTGGTAAAGCTTCAACCGATAATTTATCAACAATTTCTAATCTCGAAAACAAATCATATATTACACCCGAATTTTCTTTACTTCCAAACTCACAAATAGGATGCAAACTCGTATCAAACTCAAACCGTCCTCGAATAAAAGAAGAGGACAGTCCCCCAACAACACGTCCCTTTTCCAATAAAAGAACTTTTTTACCTTTTTTTTGCAAAGTTAAAGCCGCGACCAAGCCAGCATTACCAGCACCAATAACGATTACATCATATTCTTTATTATTCATGATATCCCTCTCTATTCTTTCTAAGTATACCATAAATAAAGAGGAAAAAAAACAACATTCTATAAATGAACATTGTCATAAATTTTCTTTTAATTTTTCAAAAATTTCCAAATGTAAATATTCATCTTCTAAGATCCGAGCAATATTTTCTTTCAAATAAATATCATCAATTACACTCATTACCATTTGATAATTATAAATAGCTTGCTGTTCGCTTTCAATATTAATATCTAAAATTGTTTTCAAATCCATATCATAATAAACGTAATCTCCGTTCCAATAAAGAATATCATGATAATTACAATCAGCATATATAGGACGACAACCCAAAGCTTTAATAAGCTTACCTAAAATTTCCAAATGACGCATTTCTGTCACCGCAACTCCTCTTAATACCGAAGTAATTTCTTCATTTTCTAAAACCATTGTTTGATAACTATACTGCATAATCGCATTTAATTCACTTTCATTTGAAGCATACAAATGCGTTAAAATTTTAGCATTTTCTAAAGACCTTTTTTCAACACGAATTTTAGGATAAGGTTTATTTACTTGACATTTCATATTTTCACCTAATGAATTATATGAAAAAAGAAAAAAGAAATGATTCTACAGTATATTTTTTATTATATCAAGAATCATTTTTAGGAATTTTTGAAATATTTAATCCTGTTATGAATATAGATAAAGTTAATATAACTAGTGTAAATTTCATTAATATTTCATTATTCATAATCCCTACTAATAAAAGTAAACCATAACTAAACATTCTTCCCAAGTTTAATATACATTCTCTTATCGAAACAAATTCACATTGATTATCTTTATTAACTATTTTACTATTCGATATATTAAGCAATCTGATGTCTCTTGTTAATGATAATAAAGAAGTAAATAGAACATAACAAATATTATAAAGAATTAATGTTATATTATTTTGATATATTAGCATAATTAATACAGTTATAATAGGTAATACACTAGATAATATAATTATATTCTTATCATTTTTATTTTTATAAATTTTCCCATAAATTCTTAAAGCTATAATGGATAATATGGTTGTTAAAGATGTTATCACACCAAGATTTAAATTTGTTTTAAAAGAATTAAAAATTAAAATCGTCATTAAAACTCCTAATGATCCATCACTAACGTTCATTCCAATAAAAAACTCTACCAGATAAATTTTTCTGATTTGTTCATTATTTTTTAATTTTTTCCAAGTCTTTATTAAATGAAATTTTGAAAAATCACTTTCTTTTTCTGGTGTAAGTAAAAAAGATAAGAAAATTTGAACAAGTGAGACAAACAATATGATTAAGGCAGTCAGTTCATAATTAGTAATAGTTATTAAAGATCCTAATAATACTGGACAGGAAATAGCGATTATGGATGAAACAATTTTAGATTTAACTGTGTATTCTGTCCTATCTTGATTATCTATTTTATTTATCAGAAACAGATTGTAAGGAAACCAATAAGCACCAGCTGAAATACCATACATTAATGAAATTATTCCTAAATGATTTACTAGATTTTCTTTTAAAAGAATTATAGAAATGATATATGCAAAATTTAAAATAACACCTATCCGAAACATTCCTATTTTAAATTTATTCTTTATAAGAGCAGCAACAATAAAACTGCTAATAGCAAGAATCAAATAGGAAAATATATAATATATTGATAAATCGGCAATGCTTTCTTGTGAGGTTTTTATAAAATATGTCGTTAAGAAAGGTCCTAAAAAAATTGTCATGATTTTCTTCATTGCACTAATCGCAATAATTATATTTCCCTCATTTTTTTTAATCATTTGACCACTCTCCTAACAGAATTTAAAACCTCTGATCTAATTTATTTTAATTGTAAATAATAAGGTTTTATTCTATCTAAAAACTGAATTTCTTTTTCTTCTTCAATACTTAATGACGTTATATCAACAAGCATCCCACTCTTCTGTTCTAACTCATTTGAAAAAAGATTTAAATCATGAATAATTAGAGCTGAATATTTTTCATAAATAATAAATACATCAATATCATTATGAATTTTATTTGTCTTTAATACAGAACCAAATAAAAAAACATGTTTAAAAGAATCAACTGACAATGTATACGCTTTTATCCATTGAATAAGCTCATCATTTACTCTACATGATTTCGTTAATGTATTCATAAAAAGACTCCATAGTTAACAATTGAATATTCATATGACTTGCTAGCTTATACGCCTCGCTAGATATACAGCCATCCCCATTCCAATTATGCAAATTAACAATAATACTATTTTTCTCGGGCGCAAGTCGCATTAATTCTGATTGACTCAAACAATATTCATAAATAAAAATCATTTTTTTCCCTTTTATAAGAATTTCTCTAAGGTTACTATCAGATAAAAATTCAAAATTAACATTTCGTGAACGAATATAATTTAAAGCAAAATTTAAGCTCTGCAAACGAACCTTAGTTCCCACAAAACAATTATAATTATAGTACAATTGTCTCACTCTAGGGGTATCATCTAAATAAACGAAAACAGATTCTCCTTCTTCATGCATTTTGATATATGGACATCCAACCCCTAAAACTATTTCTTCAAACTTACCTTGTTCTTTTAATTTTTTAATTAAAAGTTCCAACGATTCAGTAGAAGGAATCATATAATCTTCAACAGGAGCAATTCCAAACATCGAATTTATTTCTGATGGAAAAAGGACTTCTCTTATTTTTTCTCCTTCCATACGCGTTTTTTCAAATTCATCAACATGTAATAAAAATAATTGAATATACGCCAAATTAGAATAATGCCTTTCCTGATGTCGTTGAATTAACCTATCATTTGCAAGAAAAAGCATCTTTAATTTTCTGTTATTAATTAATATTTTATATTCAAACTTATCCCACAAATTTTTATTATCATGTAAATAGTATTTTTCAAAAATTATTTTATTTTCTTGAAGTATCGGAACAACTTTCCTTTTTAATTCCTCAAACGTTTCGTATTTTTTGCTAAAAAATCTTTCAAGTTCTCTTTTTCTAATATTCTTCCACTCCAAAACTTTTTCTAATGTAAACGCCTTATTTTTATCAAACTCAGTGTGACAAGTCGGACAAAGCAAAACAAGGTTTTCAAATGAATTATCAGATGTTTTCCCCCAAGAAACAACATGAGCTTTTTCTATAATATCTCCGTTTTTACCAAATAATTCTCGTTGACAACTTGGATTCATACAACGTCCCATTGATTCTGCATATAATTTTCTTTTAACATTTTTATTTATATATCTACTACCCATAATTCATTCTCCTTGATAATCACTCAAAAAAATAAAAATTAATACGAGCTAACAAGATATGAGAAAAAAATTCTCATTCACGCGACTATTATAACAAACACTCACAAGTTTTTCTACTATATTACGTATTACTTATTTATATAAAATTTAACATACATCTTATCACTATAAATCAAAATACATAATTTATACATTTTTAATAATATCTAATTTTATTTCATCTTTTAAATAAATTTTTAAAATTATTCGAACATATTCACACATATTATGATTTAAAGAATCAACAGAAGAATCTAGACTATCATAATCTATTCCTTTACCATCCTTACTTAACCCATAAAAATCATACAATTTTTGTAAAGTTTTCTTAATGCTTTCAAAATCACCATGAGTTATTTCAGATCGAAGTTTATAAGCTAATTTCAATTCTTCCGTTGTTTTTTTTACATCAATTTTATGATCATTTTCATATAATAAAAATACCGTTTTATGAATAAATTGTCTTGTAATAGACTCTTCAACATTAAATTTACTATTGGCTGGATTATGCGTAATAAGCATCTCAATAATACTAATTAAAGAAAGCAAATTTAAATTATTATCATTATTATAATCAATGTTATCAATAATTCGACAAAGATGCTTAAATTTATAAGTATTATACTTATCACCTATTAAAGAAACCAAATCTATTATTTTAGATTGAAAATGATTAAAAGTACAATAAGGAATATCTTTAGGATTATTTGTAGTATTTGTAAAAATTGTCATCAATAAAGGAAATAAACGAAATCCAGCATCTCTTTCTATGAGTCCATATTTACTCTCAATTAATAACGGGACAAACATACTACTTTCATTAGACAAAAGAAAAGAAAAAAATTTTAAATACTGCGCAATTACTTCGTAATTTACCAAATTTTGATTTATTGTAACATCAGTATCTTGCACATCTTCTAAATCAGTATTTATTTTTATACAAAAAAAACCTTTTAATATATCTTCATCTAAAATATTTTCACATCGAACAATAACCCACATTTTAGCCAACAATTTATAAATATTTTTTTCTTTGCTATTTTTCAAAGCAAATCTTTGAATATTTTCATCATGTAAATTATTTGAGAAAAAAGTATCTACTAACATTCTAAGCGTAATGTACCCTTCCCCTACTTGATTTTGTTCTTCAGGTAACCTTACTTCTTCACGATTCAATTTTTTTAAAACATTAGCTACATATTGAATTTCTTCCTTCGTTCTTGGATTATCAAAATAAATTCCATTAAAAAAGGGTTTTATATCCTTCTTCTCTAACGGATAAGCATAATAAGTCAAAATCAAATAATTATTCAATAGTACTACCTCCTCTTTTGTTATATTCATACTAACACAAAAAGAATTTATTAAAAAGACATTTTTTATTATTAGAAAAAATATTGAAAATAATCATTATTATTTATAACCATACAAGAAACAAGAAACTTCTTGTTGTATTTATAAAAAAATTATTATATACTTAACTTGTAAATGTTATCCATTTCGGTGGATAGCGTCTACTAATTGTTGAATAGACGTTATGCTACTATAAGCTAACGTCCTTTTTTATATTAAAATTAGTATGATTACTAATAGTAATAGAAATATTATATGATATAAGTACTTTTTTTCCTTGCTCATATAATTTCACCTACTTTCCTTTTAACCCCCCTGAAAACTCAGTAGAATTAAATCTACTTGTAAGTAAAAGTAGACGTTACCACCTTAAAACAGATAACGTGACTTATTCTAAATAGTTTTTTACAAATTGCA
>CALVUM010000049.1 GCA_944363605.1 uncultured Bacilli bacterium | reverse complement strand
TTTATCGAGGTCAAAATGATATTTTTGGTGCATCTTATACTGCCGAAAAAATATTTTTTGAAAATTTATGGATGGAATTAAATATTAAAAGTATTATTTTACTTCCCTATAATGTTTCTACTATAGTAAAATGTACTTCTTCCAATGCCACAGCTATTTGTTCAAATACAAGTTTATTAGGATATTTAAAAACTTTAGATGATGGAGAAACAAATTCCTATCGCTTAGTAATTGAATATGCAATTGATGCATCAGGTAATAGTTGTACAAGTAATATTGGTTGCTTTTATTACTATGCTAGTGTAAAGGTAGGTGCTTAAATATGAACAAAAAAGGTATGACTTTAGTAGAAGTTATTATCAGTGTCGGATTAATTTCTGTAGTAATGTTATTTTTGTTTAATTTGCTTTTAGATATGCAGTATGAAAATAGTCATGCTTCTTATTTAAAAGAAAATCAAGTAAATAGAGCAACAATTATTAAAACGGTAGAAGAAGATTTAATGAACAATACTTTAAATGAAGTAAAAATAGTACGGAATTCTTCCAATACCGTTATTCGCTTTGATTATACAACTTTTGTAAAAGAGTTAACGGTTATGGCTGACAGAATTTCTTATGAAGGAGAAACTTGGTTAATTGAAACAAATGGGAATGATGAAGCATACTATGATTTTGAAAATATCAAAGTAAATCCTGAACGAAATATAGATAGTTGTTCTTATAATTTAAATATTGATTCAGATGGTGATGGCGTTTGTAATTATAACTGCGACACAAATAATAATGGGGTTTTAGATGAAAGTGAAAAATCAACCGTTAATGAAACTTTTAAATCTTGTTCGTCATTTAAATATTATAAAATTACTATCCCAGCTATTACGGGTTCTGAGGATAACGTTATTGATGATATAGAATTTTTCTATATTGGAAAAACAACATAATTCTTTAAATAAATCTCTTGAAAAATAGAGATTTTTTTCTATATAAAATACTACAAGTATTTGAAAATACATTATAAAACAATTTTTCTAGAAAAAGATATCTAAAACTTTAAATTTAAACGTATGTATGATATCATTAATACGGTGATAATGATGTATAGTTATATAAAAGGAATGGTAAGTGCTCAAGAAGCGAATTATATCGTGTTAGATAATAATGGAATAGGGTATCATATTTTTGTTGCGAATCCATTTCAATATAAAATAAATGAAGAAGCACAAGTGTATATTTATAGTCATATTAGAGAAGATGAATATTCTTTATATGGTTTTTCCTCTAATGAAGAAAAAGAACTTTTTTTAAAGCTTCTAAATGTTAAAGGAGTAGGTCCAAAACTTATCATGCCCATGCTTGCAACAGGAAGTGTAAGTGGAATCGTAGATGCAATCGATAGAGAAAATATTTTATATTTAAAAAAATTTCCTAAAGTTGGAGATAAAGTAGCAAGACAAATTATTTTGGATTTAAAAGGAAAATTAACATCTTCAAATACTACTCAAAGTATTGGTGGTTTTGATGAATTAGTTAGCGTATTAGAAGGTTTAGGATATAAAACGGTCGATATCAAAAAAATTCTTCCAAATATGGACGCGAATTTAAAAATTGAAGAACAAGTAAAAGAAGCCTTAAAGCTTTTATTAAAATAAAAATCCATATTATGAGAAAATCTAAAAAAATTAGAAAGGAGAATATTTATGAGTAATGAATTAGAAAAATTCCAAGCAGGACGATATTTATATATAAATGATTATAAATGTTTTGTTCCCTCTATAATTAATTGTGATTGGCAATGGAAAGATGCAAAATTAAATAAATTATTAGCAGAAGCTAACAGGCAAATTGGGGAATTAAATGCATATTCGTTATTAATTCCAAATGTTGATTTATATATTCAAATGCATGTTAAAGTTGAAGCTAATAAATCGAGCAAAATAGAGGGGACTAAAACAAACATAGCAGAAGATTTATTAGATATCTCTGATGTCGTGCCTGAAAAACGTGATGATTGGCAAGAAGTACAAAATTATGTTAAAGCCCTGAACTACGGCATTTTAAGAATTAGAGAAGGATTTCCGTTATGTAATAGGTTAATAAAAGAAATGCATAAAATTCTTTTAGAAGGAGTTAGAGGGGAACATAAAACTCCTGGGGAATTTCGGCTATCTCAAAATTGGATTGGAGGAAGTAGACCAGGAAATGCATCCTATGTTCCGCCCGTTCATACAGAATTGCCAGAATGTTTAAGCGATTTTGAAAAATTTATAAATAATAACAAAATAGATACACCACATTTAATAAGAATTGCACTATTACATTATCAATTTGAATCGATTCATCCCTTTTTAGACGGTAACGGAAGAATAGGTAGATTACTTATACCTTTGTATTTGCAAAGCAAAGGTTTATTGGAAAAGCCATGCTTATATATTTCGGATTATATAGAAAAAAATAAAAATGAATATTATGAAAAATTGAATTTAGTAAGAACCGACAACGATATAATTGGATGGATATATTTCTTTTTAGAAGCAGTAATAGAAACGTCTAAAGAAGCTAAAGAAAAGTTTAAGAATATTGTTAAATTAACCCAAAGAACAGAAAGTTTAATTGCAAATTTGCCTATAAAAGCAGAAAATTCTAAAAAAATTATTAATGTTCTATATTTGGAACCAATTATAAATCGAAATAAACTTGCTTTGGAAACCAATATAAAATTATCAACGATAAATGGAATTATAAATATTCTTGTTGAGGCTGGGATTTTAAAAGAAATCACTGGATTTTCAAGAAATCAAGTATTTGTATTTGAGGAATACTTAAATATGTTTGGATAGTATAAAAATCCATATCACGAAAAAACGCAAAATTTCGTGATATGAAAATCTATATCACGAAAAAATGCAAAATTTCGTGATATAAAAATCTATGTCACGAAAAATACAGAAATTTGAGAAAGGAAGATTCTTATGGAAGATGAAAAAATCTTAGATGCAGAAGAACAGGCAAGTGATAGTTTTGAAGCGAATATTCGACCTCAAAGTTTAAAAGAGTATGTTGGACAAGAAGAAATTACAAGCAATTTAAAGGTGTTTATTGAAGCAGCCAAAATAAGAAATGAGTCTTTAGATCATGTTTTACTTTACGGGCCTCCCGGGCTAGGTAAAACGACCCTTGCTCATATAATTGCTAATGAACTTGGCGTAAATATAAAAACAGCAAGTGGACCATCTATTGAAAAAAGTGGAGATTTGGCTGCTGTATTATCCAACCTAGAACCTGGTGACGTTTTGTTCATTGATGAAATTCATCGAATGCCAAAATTTATTGAAGAAATTTTATATCCAGCAATGGAAGATTTTGAAATGGATTTAGTTTTAAATAGCGATGGAAAAAGTCGAAATTTAAAAATAGATTTACCTCCCTTTACTTTAGTTGGAGCAACAACTAGAGCTGGGGATATTTCAAGTCCGTTGCGTGATCGTTTTGGAATTGTATCAAAATTAAATTATTATTCAGAAGAGGAACTTTTAAAAATTGTCAAGAGAACAAGTCGGGTATTTGATATGCCAATCGAAGATGATGCTGCAGGGCTTCTTGCTAAAAGATGCCGAAAAACGCCAAGAATTGCCAATCGCTTATTCAAAAGAGTTCGTGATTTTGCTTTAGTTGGTGGAAAAGAGATAATTGACTATGAGTTGGCCGATGAATCTTTAAAAAAGCTAAAAGTAGACGAATTTGGTTTAGATGCAATTGATATTGAATATCTAACAAGTTTGATCACAAAATTTAATGGAGGACCTGTAGGTGTTGAAACAATTGCTACATCGATTGGAGAAGAGCCATCTACATTAGAAGATGTAGTTGAACCATTCTTACTTCAAGAAGGATTCATAAAAAGAACTCCAAGAGGTCGCGTCGCGTGTGAAAAAGCCTATAAACATTTAAAAATAGAAAGACAGGGCACATTATTTTAAAAATAAAGAAAAGGAGGAGCATATGGCGAAAATTTTGGATGGAAAAGCTGTATCTCAGGAAAGAAAAAAAATTTTAAAAGAAAAAATTGCTAAGCTAAAAGAAGAAAAAGGAATCACGCCCGGAATTGCTATTATCAATGTCGGAAAAAATCCAGCATCTGAAATCTATGTTCGAAACAAAATAAAAACTTGTGATGAACTAGGGATACATGCTGTAGAAATTTGTTTTGAAGGAATAGAAAAAGAAGAAGAAATTATTGCTTCCATTGAAAAATTCAACCAAGATTCTTCAATTGATGGGATAATTGTTCAAAGTCCTTTACCAGAAAAATATAATGAAGAAAAAATTGTTTCCTATATAAACCCCCAAAAAGATGTGGATGGTTTTGGAATAGTAAATTTAGG
This sequence comes from uncultured Bacilli bacterium, assembly GCA_944363605.1. Classification (GTDB taxonomy): domain Bacteria; phylum Bacillota_I; class Bacilli_A; order RF39; family UBA660; genus Ventrenecus. The sequence goes on along the minus strand of CALVUM010000049.1, from coordinate 20,730 downwards.
ATGCTTAGCTATCAATCAGGAACAGCTTGTTGCCGCGACTCCTTTGGGAATTATTCATCTTTTAGAACATTATAAAATTGAGATAGCTAGAAAACATGTTGTAATTATTGGCAGAAGTAAAATAGTTGGTAGACCTTTAAGTCTTTTGTTTTTAAATCGTGATGCAACAGTTACAATTACCCATTCCAAAACAAAAGACTTAAAAATGATTACTTCTCAAGCCGATATTTTAGTTTCTGCTGTAGGAAAACCAAAATTTGTTACAGAAAATATGGTAAAAGAAAATGCCGTTTGTATTGATGTTGGAATTTCTAGAGTAAATAATCATGTGATTGGGGATATGGATTTTGAAAATATTCAATCTAAAGTATCCTATATAACTCCAGTGCCTGGTGGAGTAGGGCCCATGACAATTATAACTCTTCTAGAAAATGTTTATGAAAATGCTGTAAAAAGAAAGGAAGAATAAAATGGATCCAAAAATTGAGGAAATTTTAAAAAAAGAAGAAAGAAGACAAAAAGAAAATATTGAGTTAATTGCTTCAGAAAATTATGCATCAAAATATGTAAGAAAATTACAAGGAAGTATTTTTACCAATAAATACGCCGAAGGATATCCAAAAAAAAGATATTATGGTGGGTGTGAATATATTGATGAAATGGAATCACTCGCGATATCCTATGCTTGTGAATTATTTTCTGTGAAATACGCGAATGTTCAACCTCATTCAGGATCAAGTGCGAATATGGCGGTTTACCGTGCCTTACTAGAAAAGGGCGACAAAGTAATGGGGATGAATTTAACAAATGGTGGTCATTTAACTCATGGTCATAAAATGAGTTTTAGTGGGCAAGATTATGAAATAGTATCCTATGATATTGATTCAGAAACAGAAATGTTAAATTATGAAGAAATAAGAAAGCTAGCTGTAAAAGAAAAACCAAAAATGATTATAGCAGGAGCAAGCGCATATTCAAGAATTATTGATTTTAAAAAGTTTAAAGAAATTGCTGATGAAGTAGGAGCCTATTTATTTGTTGATATGGCACATATAGCTGGTTTAGTCGCGGCAGGACTACACCCCAATCCTTGTTTATATGCGGACGTTGTAACATCCACGACTCATAAAACCCTAAGAGGACCAAGAGGTGGAATGATTCTAACAAATAAAGAAGAAATTGCGAAAAAAATTAATAAAACGGTTTTTCCAGGTATTCAAGGTGGACCACTTGAACATGTAATCGCAGCTAAAGCAGAGTGTTTTTATGAAGCTTTACAACCAGAGTTCAAAGAGTATCAAAGTCAAGTGCTAAAAAATATGCAAGCTTTAATTCGAGTTTTACAAGAAGAAGGATGCAAAATAATTTCCAATGGTTCCGATAATCATTTGCTTTTATTAGATGTAAAATCTTCTTTTGGATTAACCGGAAAAGAAGCTGAAGAATTATTAGACAAAATTCATATAACTGTGAATAAAAATACGATTCCTAACGAAACAGAAAGTCCTATGATTACAAGTGGCATTAGAATAGGAACACCAGCCATGACAACTAGAGGTTTTAAAGAAGAAGAATTTAGAAAAGTTGGAAAAATGATATCAGAAGCTTTAAAAAATAAAGAAAATGAAGAAATATTAAAAAAATTAAGTCAAGAGGTAATTAATTTGACTAAAAAATATTCAATTATTTAAAGGAGAAAGTTTATGACAGGAAAAATTATAGCTATTGAAGGAACAGATTGTTCTGGAAAAGAAACACAAGCTAAGTTATTAGTTGAACGTTTAAAAAAAGAAGGATATTCTGCTGTTTATATTTCTTTTCCGGATTATAACTCCCCTACAGGAAAAATTGTTGGGGGACCTTATTTGGGAAAAGAAGAAATATGCTCAAGCTGGTTTTCGGAAGGAGTAAAAAATGTGGATCCTAAAATTGCCAGTTTATATTATGCAGCGGATCGTTTATATCATAAAGCTGAGATTTTAGATTATGTAAGTCAAGGAAATGTTGTGATTTTAGATCGTTATGTCGAATCTAATATGGCTTTTCAAGGTGGTAAGTTATTTGAAGTTAAACAAAGAGAAGAAATGTATGCTTGGATAGAAAAGTTAGAATATGGTCTTTTAGAACTACCGAAACCTGATGAAATTATTTTCTTATATATGCCTTATGAGTATGCCTGTATGTTAAAGAAAAATCGTAGTTCTTTAGATGAGCATGAGAAAGATGCTTCTATTTTATTAAATGCCGAGAAAGCTTACTTAGAGTTAGCTGAGTATTATTGCTATCAAAAAATAGAATGTGTAAAAGATGGTACTATAAGAAGCATAGAGGACATACATGAAGAAATATTTAAAAGAGTTTTAAAAAATTAGAAAGAAGGAGTTTTTGTGTCAACTGAAGAATTTAATTATGAATTGCCTGAAAGGCTAATTGCTCAAACTCCTCTAAAAGATAGAAGTTCTTCACGTCTTTTAGTGATGGATCGGGATACTGGAGCGATTGAGCATAAACATTTTACAGACATTATTGATTATTTACTTCCTGGAGATGTTTTAGTAATTAATGATACCAAAGTAATTCCAGCAAGGTTAATTGGAGAAAAAGAAGAAACGAAAGCAGTAATTGAACTTCTTTTATTAAAAGAATTAGGAAGTGATGAATGGGAGTGTTTATCAAGACCATTTAAAAGGCTACATGTAGGAACAAAAGTTTCTTTTGGTAAAGGTTTATTGATAGCCGAAGTTATTGAAAAAAAAGAAGAGGGAATAGTAAAAGTAAAATTTAATTATCAAGGAATTTTTTTAGAAATATTAGATAAATTAGGTGAAATGCCACTCCCTCCTTATATTCATGAAAAATTACAAGATAAAAACCGTTATCAAACGGTTTATGCGAAGAACTTAGGTAGTGCCGCAGCGCCTACTGCTGGTCTTCATTTTACAAAAGAATTACTAGCAAAAATAAAAGAGAAAGGCGTTATAATTACAAATGTCACTTTGCACGTTGGATTAGGCACATTTAGACCAGTAGAAGTAGAAGATGTATCAAAACATCATATGCACAGTGAATTTTATGAAATGAGTAGGGAAACAGCAGACATTCTAAACAAAGCGAAAAAAGAAGGACGAAGAATTATTGCAGTTGGAACTACTTCAACAAGAACACTTGAAACAATCATGCATACCTATCATGAATTTAAAGAATGCCATGGTAGTACTGATATTTTTATTTATCCAGGGTTTAATTTTCAAGCAATTGATTGTTTAATTACCAATTTTCATTTGCCAAAAAGTACACTTGTCATGCTAGTAAGCGCATTTTCATCAAAAGAAAAAATTCTTCAAGCATATGAAGAAGCAATTAAAAATGAGTATCGTTTCTTCTCATTTGGTGATGCGATGTTTATAAAAAAAGAAAACAAATAATGAAAAGGAGAAATATTATGGATATATCACAATACTTAGCAATCTTAATTCCTTATAATCAACAAGAAGAAGTGGAAAAACAATTTTATGAAATAGGAAATCGAGATCATCGAGATTTTTGTCAAAAAATAATAAAAAAATATAATATGGTTCATAAAGGAGGAGAAAACCATATTGATTATGCAAGAACTTTTAATTCCTATGGCTTTGCTGTCATTTTTAGTTCTGGAGCAAAAGTAAATGGTAAGCTCTTTGCATCGATCTTTTTACCCGAAGAGATAAGTTCATATCAAGTTGATTTTTTAGACTCATGTAAGGAATGTTTTGAGGAAAAATACCATGAATTAATAAACTTTTTCGAAACTTTATCATATACAACTAACCCATTAACATATAATAGTGGATATAAAGATTTTAGAAATTTAGGAATAGAAGCAATTATAAATCATAATCCAAATCAAAAAAATGGTCAGAAATTGTTATATGAAGAATTATTCAAAAGAAAAGAGGAAATGTTAAAAAGATAAATTTTTAACATTTTTAATTACTTAAAAGTTATAGTTCATATTTTTAAAATATATTATTTAAGTTAAAAATTCTTACTACAATGAATCAAAAAAACACAATAATCGATTTTTTATTCAATTAAAGAAATTTTTGAATTATATGTATTGGAGCTAATTAATGTATGTGTTATAATCCATATAAAGGAAGTGCGTTATGGTCGAATTTGAACTTTTAAAAACAGAAAAAAATACTAAAGCTCGTTTAGGAAAAATTATATATAATGGACAAGAATATGAAACACCCATGTTCATGCCAGTTGGCACTCAAGCAACTGTCAAAACATTAAGTCCAGAAGAAATAAAAGAAACTAAAGCTGGAATTATTTTAGCAAATACCTATCATTTGTGGTTAAGGCCAGGAGATGAAGTTGTAAAACAGGCGGGTGGACTTCATAAGTTTATGAATTACGATGGTCCGATTTTAACAGATTCAGGAGGCTTTCAAGTATTTTCTTTAGCTAAGCGAAAAGATATTACCGAAGAAGGAGTTCATTTTAAAAATCATATTAATGGAGATAAATTATTTTTAACTCCTGAAAAATCGATTCAAATTCAAGAAAATTTAGGAAGCGATATTGTCATGAGTTTTGATGAATGTATTGGGTATCCTGCAAGTTATGAATATGTATCTAAAAGTGTTGAAAGAACACTTAAATGGGCTAAAAGAGGAAAAGAAGTGTTTAAACATCAAAATCAAATTTTATTTGGAATTGTGCAAGGTGGAGAATACGAGGATTTACGAAAGCATTGCGCAGAAGAACTTGTAAAAATGGATTTTGATGGGTATTCAGTTGGTGGAACAAGCGTTGGGGAAGATAAAGCTACCCAATATAAAATGGTGGAGTATTCTACAAAATATTTACCCGAAAACAAGCTAAGATATTTAATGGGCGTAGGAGATCCAATAGATATTGTTGAAAATGTAATTCGGGGAATTGATATTTTTGACTGTGTTTCACCTACAAGATTAGCTCGTCATGGCCATGCTTTGACAAAATACGGAAAAATTAATTTAAAAAACGCCAAATACAAAACAGATTTTACTCCAATTAGCGAAGAATGTGACTGTTATGCATGTAAAAACTACACCAAAGCCTATATTAAACACTTAATTAATGCTGAGGAGACCTTTGGTGCAAGATTATTATCTATCCATAATATTCGTTATTTAGTACATTTAATGGAAGAAATTCGAAAGGCTATTAAAGAAGATAATATTCTCGAGTTCCGTGAACAATTTATAAAGGATTATTATGGGAAAAATAATAAACAATAGAAACTGTATTCTTTTTACAATCTTTTTTTCCATTCTTCTCATAGTGGGACTCACAATATATAAAGTTTATGATACTCATATAAAAAGAAACTTTTTAGTGGTTGAAAAGAGAATAATCGAAGGTGCTAAAGAATGTGTATGGGATGAAATTTGTGATACAAATAAAATTACTTTAGGAGAATTAATTATTCTTGGATACGCCAAAGAAGAAGTAAATCCTCAAACAAAAATGTACTATAATCATAATTCATACGTTTTAATTCATGAGAATACATATACTTTTTTTGAAGAAAAGTAAGAAAAAAACAATCATAAATTTAAAATTATGTTTGTTTTTTATTTAATTTTTTCGATTAATTCCGATCATACTTCCAAGCGTACTAGATAAAATTAAAACAATATAGTAAATCAGCCGAGATATAGAAAATCCTGTTTGATAAAATAACAAATTGATGATAAGCAAAAGAAAAATTAAGGAAGCTCCTATTTTTAGTCCTTCTAAATATCCTTTAGAAGGAGCGTTTTTTCCAAAATTGAACCCAATTAAAGCAAAAATTAAAATCATTCCAATCATAATAATTACATCTGTACTTTTTGTATAAAGAATATTTCCTAAATTAAAACAAGCTAAAATTGCACATAATATAAGAATAATTCCCAAGAAAATTCCTAACGTTTTTCCATATTTTTTTAAAGTTTTCATAAAATCACCTAATAAAGTATATGGTAGTGATTAAAAAAATAGAATAGAACCCATAATAAAAATAGGTGATAATATGTCTGAACTATTAAATGTGATCTTTCGTACAATTTTCTTTTATTTTTTTATTGTTTTATTATATCGTTTAATGGGTAAAAGAGAAATTGGGCAATTAGGAATCATTGATTTAATTGTTTCAATTTTGATTGCTGAATTAGTCGCGATTTCTATTGAAAATACAGATAAGAGTTTATTCCAAACAATTATTCCCTTAAGTTTACTGGGTGTTTTAGAAATTCTACTAGCTTTCATTAGTATTAAATCTCGAACATTTCGAACCTTTTTTGGTGGGAAACCTTCTTTAATAATTTGTAATGGAAAAGTGAATTATAAAGAAATGGTAAGACAACGTTATAGCATGGATGATTTGTTACTAAGCATGCGTCAAAAAAGTATCCATGATTTAAAAGAAATTGAATATGCTTTTTTAGAGCCAAATGGCAAACTTTCTATTTTTCCATATCGTCCATTTAAAATACGATCAAGCTATCCAATGCCCTTAATTTTAGATGGCGAAATTAATAAAAAAACTTTACAATTCATACATAAAGATAAAATTTGGCTTAAAGAAGAACTAACTAAGAAAAACTTAGAAATTCAAAACATATTTTATGCTTTTTACAAAAATAAAAAAATATTTATAATAAAGAAGAGTGAGGTGTAAGAAATTATTTTTAAAGTAATTTATGTTTTTTACTATTTATATACTGTTTTTGAGAAGAAATAAAAGAGTTATCTTTTTAAATTTTGATCGATAACTCTTTTTGTATTTGTTTGATTTCTTGAACTGAATAACCGGTGTAATTGGAAATTTTCTCTAAGGGTTCATTTGTTTCAAGCATTTTTTTAGTAATTTCCATTTTTTCGTGTTTAATGCCTTCATGTCGCCATTTGTCTGGAAAATTTTTCATTTCTTTTGTTTCTTCATCATAAAGAAATTTTTTTATTTGACTAACTACATCCATTAAAAATTCACTTCCTTTCGCAATGGACTCTCTTTCTTCATCTGTTTCTGCTTTGATTAACCAAAGTATTCTTTTTAATAAATTATTTTCACCCACATTATAATTTTGTTCTTCTAATTTGTCAAGATTATAAATGGTTCCTTTTAAGTCATTTGAAACAACAATGTTTCTTTCATTTTCTTTTAATAAATATTCGGTTTTTAGCTCTTTTGTAAAAGGTAAAGAACTTTTTAAACAAATATTATACTGAGATACTTTGTGCTGTTTTTTATAGTCTTCGCCTACAGGTAAATCCGTAGAATAGATGCGAAAGAAATATACTTTACTTTTGATAAAATCTTCTTCATCAAATTGTGTGTACATTTCTAGATTAATAATTTCATCTGGAATCCTTACTAAAATATCTGAAACAACACTTTTGTTTTTAATATTGGTTTTATTTAAAGGATTACCATTTAAAATAGTTACTTTTCCTTTTAAAGAATTATGAGGGTATTCTTTTAGTTCTTCTAAGAGTCGTTCTAAAAAGCAAATATTTTTTTGAGTACCAAAAATTTCTTTGAAAACTAAATCGTTACTTAACATTTTCTTTTCTCCTTTCTAAGAAGATTTTTTCTTCTACTTATATATACAAGAAAAATTCTTAATTTCCTTTTTTTGAAAAAAATTTTAGAACAAGTTATTTCGACAAGTTTTGCTCTCTTTTTTTGTTATGATTTTGATGGGTGATGAAAGTGAAAAAAAAGCTTATATTTATTCTTCTTGCTTTAGCAATTGGAGCTACTTTAGCTTTTTTCACTTTATTTTACCTGAAACCAGATGAAATTGTGAAACAAAAACTTCAGCTAAAAGTGTTACAGATCGGTGTTTATTCTTCGTATGAAAATGCTTTAGATGCAAAAGAGAAATTAGAAAATGCAGTTATATATGAAGATCAAGGCTTCTACCGCGTTTTAGTCGGTGCATCAACAAGCGATGAAGGCTTAGAAAAAGTTGAGGAGATTATGAAGAAAAAAGGACTTAATTATTATAAAAAAGATTTATGGATTGAAAAAAACAATCAAGATTTATTCAAAAAATATAATATGATGTTAGAAAAAACAGAGGAAGAAGAAGTCATTTTACTTTTGAATTCCCGAATTTTAGAAAAAATGGTGGAAGTATGAGTTATTTAATTAAAGATTTACCGCCAACTGAAAAACCAAGAGAAAAAGCTAAGAAATGCGGAATTTCTTCATTAAGTGAAACCGAACTTCTAGCTATTTTACTTCGGACAGGAACCAAAAATGTTTCAGCCCTTGATTTAGCTAGAAAATTACTTTTAGAATATCACAATTTAGAAGGGTTAATGCAAGCTCGGCTAAATACCTTAAAAAAAATTTTAGGAATGGGGGAAGTAAAAGCAATAACAATTCTTTCAGCGTTGGAATTAGGAAAAAGGTTGCAAGAAAAAAATTTAAAAGAAAAAATTCAAATAAAAGAAAGCCAAGATGTATATACATATTTTGCTCATCTCTTTTTTCATAGTGATCAAGAAAAATTTTATGTATTACTTCTAGATTCAAAAAATTATGTCTTAGATCAAAAATTATTATTTATTGGTACAGCCAATCAAAGTCTTATCCATCCCCGAGATATTTTTAAAGAAGCAATTCTAAATAATGCAGTTAAAATTTTATGCATTCACAATCATCCAAGTGGTCGAGTAACACCGAGCATTGCCGATGAAGAAGTTACAAAAAGAATTAAAAAAATAGGGGATTTAATGGGCATCGTTTTAGTGGATCATGTGATTATTGGGAAAGAAAATTATTATAGTTTTTTAGAAAATAGAAAGGATATATGGGAATGAAAAAAAGTTTAGGATATATAATTTTAGCATTTATACTCCTTTTTCTTTTTGTAGGAAAAGATATTTTGTGCTCATACTTAAGTAAAAAAGATTTTAATTTAGAAAAAAGTATTGTATTAGATACGGAATATCAAAATTTAAAAAAAGAATATGAAGAACTCCTTAAAATAAATGATTTAGATATTCCTTATATAAAAGAAGGAATAGTAAGTAAAGTCATCATTCATGATCCTTATTTGTTTTTTGAAGAAATGACGATTTTAAAAGGAAAAAAAGAAGGAATAAAAGAACAAGATGTTATCGTAAATGAATCAGGTTACATTGGACGGGTAAAGAAAGTTTTAGAAAATTCAAGTCAAATAGAATTATTAACAAGTTCAAATACAATTCTTTCAGTTAAAGTAGGAAATAGTTATGGAATATTAAAAAAAGAAGGGGAAAAACTGGTTATTGGAGATATCACAAGTAAAGAAGAAATAAAAAAAGATACGATTGTGTATACATCAAGTTTTACAAATATCCCAAGTGAAATTCCAGTTGGAAAAGTGAGCGAAATTCTTTCTAATACGTTAGAGCAAAAAATTGTCATCGAGCCTTTCGTAGATTTTAATAATATAAATTATGTTTTCGTCAGAAAGAGCATATCCTATGAATAGTTTATTACCCTTATATTTTTATGTTTCTTTTTTGACTTTTTCAAAAGAAAGAATTTTACCATTTTTATTATTCTCCTCTTTGTACTTAGATTGGGTTGTTTATCCTTTTAAAATGATTCATACTTTGCTTACGATAGTTCTTTATCTTTTAAACACATCTTGGCATATTCCTCATCGTTTAAAACTCTACTTAGGAAGAACGCTTTTAAATACATTGCTTTATATAGGCGTTTTAGGTTTAATATATCAAAATTTCTCAATTCCTTTTTTTCTTACAAGTATCTTATGGAATCTTTTCATAACATTTATCTTTTTTAAAAAACGAAGCCTTAATTTTTCAAAAAAATAGTTTTTCCTTGTTTTTTTATCTTTTTCTTTTGTTCTAACTCATTTAATTTACGCATCAAACTACTCCTATCGACTCCTAAATAGTCGGCTAGTTCCTTATAAGTAACAGGTATTTCAAATCTTTTGTTACCATTTTTTTCGCTTTCAATTCGAAAATAAGTCAAAAGTTTTTCTTCCATATTTTTTTTCTGTAAAATAGTAATTTTTTGATGCAAATAAGTCATATATTGAATCGATTTTTCTAAAAAAAAGCTTAAATATTTTTGATTAGTTCCTTGAATAAACAAAGTATAATCTAAAAAATATAATTCTACTGGAGTCGTACAAACAAAAAACAAATCATTTTCTTCATTATAAATCCAAAGTTTAGAAAACATTTCATTTTTTTTAAAATGATCAATGTAAAGTAAGTTCCCATTAATATCCGATTTCATTAAAGAAACTTTTCCACTTTTTATTAAAGCAATTTCTTTTTTATTGCTTTGAAAAAGAGGAATAAATTCACCTTTATTAAAAGAAAAAGTCTCAAAGTTCTTTTCAATTTCTAGAATAAACATTTCCGCTTCTTTGTCTTTCATAACTATCACTTCGAATATAATTATAGCAAATAGAAAGAACTGTTGCAATTGTCACATAAGTTTTTGGAGTTGACATTTTTTGACAATCGGATTTTTAGAAACAATTTCTTTTTTCCGGATAAAATCTACTCTTTTTCAAGAAAATTTTTTTTGTTCTTCGATTGTTGCAAAAATCACACAATATAAAAAACTTTATCTGCTATAATTCTGAGTATGGTAGAAGGAGTATTTAATATGAGTAGAGTGAAAACAAAAATTAGAATTATTAAAAGGAATGGCAATAAAGAAGATTTTGATCCTGAGAAAATCAAAATAGCCATTCGAAAAAGTGCGGAAAGGGTAATGATTAAACTTACACCAGAAGCTGAAAATGAAGTAGTAAAAATTGTTTTAGACTATGTTGAAACAGGAACGGGAGACCTAGATGTTGCCCAAATACATAACTGCGTAGAAGCCGCTTTAGAACAAGTAAATCCCTTAGTGGCTAAAAGTTACCGAGAGTATCGAAATTATAAAAAGGATTTTGTTCATATTTTAGATAAAGTATATCAAAAAGCTCAAGCAATTAATTATATTGGCGATAAAGAAAACTCAAACACGGATAGTGCTTTGGTAGCAACGCAACGAAGTTTAACTTATGGCGCTTTAAATAAAGAACTGTATAAAAAATTCTTTTTAACCAAGGAAGAAATAGAAGCTTGTGAAGATGGATACATCTATGTTCATGATATGAGTGCGAGACGTGATACGATGAATTGCTGTTTGTGTGACATTGGAGCCGTTTTAAAAGATGGTTTTGAAATGGGAAACCTTTGGTATAATGAGCCAAAAACTCTAGAAACTGCATTTGGTGTAATGGGAGACGTCATCATTCATACTGCCGCAATGCAATACGGAGGATTTACTGTACCTGAGGTAGACACCATCCTAGCACCTTACGCTAAGAAAAGTTACGAGAAACATTTTAAAGAATATTTAGAAATTCGTGAGGAAAAAGAGGATAAAGATGGCAAAGCGGATGCTTATGCTTGGAAAAAAGTAATGAGAGAATGTGAACAAGGATATCAAGGCATTGAATATAAATTAAATACCATTGGTTCAGCAAGAGGAGATTATCCATTTGTTACATTTACCTTTGGAGTTGAAAAAGATCCATTTGGTCAAATGATTACGAAAACCATTTTAGATACGCATCGTAAAGGTCAAGGAAAACCTGGATTTAGAAAGCCAACCCTTTTTCCAAAGCTTGTTTTTCTATATGATAAAGAGCTTCATCAAAAAGGTGGCTTATTAGCAGACAGTTTTGACACAGCCCTAAAATGTAGTGCCAAAACAATGTATCCGGATTACTTATCTTTAACGGGTGAGGGTTATGTGCCAGAGATGTATAAAAAATATAAAAGAATAATAAGCCCAATGGGGTGCCGTGCCTTTTTATCTCCATACTATGAAAAAGGCGGTTTAAAACCACTTGATAGTAAAGACAAACCGATTTTTATCGGTAGATTCAATATTGGAGCCATTTCTTTAAATTTGCCAATGATTTTGGCTAAAGCGCGTGAGGAACAAAAAGATTTCTATGAAGTGTTGGATTACTACTTGGAAATGATTCGAAAAATTCATTTAAGAACCTATCAATATTTAGGCAAGAGAAAAGCAAGTATTAATCCAATTGCATTTTGTGAAGGTGGCTTCTATGGAGGACATTTAAAACCGAATGAAGCAATTGAGCCCGTATTAAAAAGTGCGACCGCCTCATTTGGAATAACGGCTTTAAATGAACTTCAAGAACTTTATAATGGAAAGTCTTTAGTTGAAGATGGAGCGTTTGCTTTAGAAACAATGAAATATATTAATCAAAAGATAAATGAATTTAAAGAAGAAGATGGACGACTTTATGCAATTTATGGCACGCCAGCGGAAAGTTTATGTGGACTTCAAGTTGAACAATTTCGGAAAAAATATGGAGTAGTTGAAGGCGTAAGTTCCAGAGAATATGTTTCCAACAGTTTCCACTGTGGTGTTTGGGAAGATATAACCGGAATTCAAAAGCAAGACTTAGAAGAAAGATTCTGGGATTTATTTCGAGGTGGTCGAATCCAATATGTTCGATATAATTTGAACTATAATACCAAAGCTATGCGAACTTATATTGAAAGGGCCATGGAAAAAGGGTTTTATGAAGGAGTAAATCTATCACTATCTTATTGTAATAAGTGTGGCCACGAAGAATTAGATATGGATGTTTGTCCAAAATGTGGAAGTGATGATTTAGTAAAAATTGATCGAATGAATGGATACCTATCTTATTCAAGAGTCCATGGAGACACCAGATTAAATCATGCCAAAATGGTTGAAATTTCCGAAAGAAAATCCATGTAAAGGAGAGCATAAAAAATTATGAAATATCATAACATAACTAAAGCAGATATGCTAAATGGCGAAGGATTACGAGTAGTTTTATGGGTAAGTGGATGTTCACATGCTTGTCCGGGGTGTCATAATCAAATCACTTGGAATGTAAACAATGGTCTATTGTTTGATGAAGAAGCTAAAAAAGAAATCTTTGATGAATTAGAACATGATTGGTGTGATGGTTTGACTATTTCAGGAGGAGATCCTTTATTTACATTAAATCGTGAAACTATTGCTAATTTGGTAAAAAACGTTAGAGAAAAATACCCGGCAAAAACTATTTGGTGTTATACAGGATACACTTGGGAAGAATTACAAAAAGAAAAGAAAAAAGATAAAAACCTCGAAATAATTATCAATAATATTGATGTGTTATTAGATGGAAGATTTATTTTGCAACAAGCAGATGAAAAAATTCATTATGTGGGAAGTCGAAACCAAAGAGTGATAAACGTTCCAAAAACTTTAGAAGAAAAGAAAATTAGTTTATATATAGATAATAGTAAGGAGATAGAAGTATAATGAAAAAACGTGGTTTTGAAATTGCCAGAGGTTACGAGGACAAAGAAATAGAGCTGCCAGTCCGTAAGACAAAATATGCGTCAGGTTATGATGTGGCTGCAGCAGAAGACGTTACTATTCCTGTTTTTGAACCAGGAATTAAGCCTACTTTAATTCCAACGGGTTTAAAGGCTTATTGTGAGCCCGATGAATTTTATATGTTAGTAAATCGAAGTTCCGGACCTAAAAAAGGTTTACTTATGGCAAATGGCATCGGAATTATAGATCATGATTACTATGAAAATGAAGGAAATGACGGACATTTTTTCTTTCAATATTTTAATTGTTCCGATCACGAGATTACAATTCACAAAGGTGATATTATCGGTCAAGTTATTTTTCAAAAATATTTAATTGTTGATAATGATGAACCTGAGGATGCCGTAAGAAAAGGCGGCTTCGGAAGTACGGATAAATAAAAAGGAAGATCTAAGAATAAAAATCTTCTTTTTTCATATATTTATTTAGGTGACAAATATATGAACGAATTAGAAATGGTTGAACTACGTCATAAAAAAAGATTAGAAAAAGAGTTTTCAAATAATGACGACAAAAAAATTAGTAAAATATTTACAAAAATTCTTTTAAGCATTATCTTAGTTTTAAGCTGTACAATTTATATCAAATTAAGCCCCGAAAATTTAGAGTTTTTTAAAACACACGTTTTAGAAAACAATCTGACTTTTACAAAAATAAATAATTGGTATCACAATGTTTTTGGCTCATTTTTACCAAGTGTAAAAGAACCTGACACACAAACTGTGGCCGGTGAAACAAATACTTTGATGAAAGAAAAATATTTAGATGGATATAAAATTTCAAGCAAAAAAGGAAATAGCATTCTATCTTTAGCAAGTGGACTTTATGTATTTGTTGGAGAAAAAGAAGGGTATGGCAATGTTTTAATAATCCAAGGTGTCAATGGAGTTGATATTTGGTATGGAAACTTAGAAAATACGAATTTAAAGCTATATGACTATATTGAGACGAATACAATTTTAGGAAACGCAAAAGAAGACTACTATTATTTGGCATTTGTGAAAGATGGAAATTTTATAACCTATGAAGAATATCAAAGCCAAATTTAAAATAAATCTTGCGACCTATTTCTTTTTCTTAATTTCCTTTTTATGTGGGTATTTTAAAAATATTTTATTCGTTTTTTTGATTGTTCTTTTTCATGAGATAGGGCATATCTTTTTTATAAAAATATTTCGGTACAAAATAGTAAAAGTAGAACTTTATCCCTTTGGTGGAATAACCGAAGTAGATAAACCAATTAATTCATCTATCAATAAAGAATTAATTATTTCTCTTGGAGGAATTCTTTTTCAATTCCTTTTATATATACTTATTATTTTGAGTTTTAAAAATTCTTGGCTTTCGGTTCAAAACTTTGATTTGTTATTATTTTACAATAAAACCCTTTTTCTTTTTAACTTGTTACCAATCATCCCCTTAGATGGCAGTGTCTTTCTTCATACTTTTTTTGAAAAATATTTTAGTTATCAAAAATCTTTTCATTTATATCAAATAATTTCTCTTTTAGCTTTTTTTCTTTTCTTTTTTTGGAATATTCTTTTTTCTATAGATAATTATTTTATTTGCATTGTTTTATTTATACAATTTTTACTTGTTCAAAAAAAGAAAAAGTATTATTTCCATCGTTTCTATTTAGAAAGATATTTATATTCCTTTCCATACAAAAAAATTGCCAATCAAAAAAGTGCTGATATTTCTGTATTAAAAAAAGAAACACGTCATTTTTTCTATGAAAAAAATCATTATGTAACCGAGAAAGAAAAAATTAGCGAATATTTTTTAAGAAAAAATAGAAAAATATAACAATTTTTAACTTTTTTAGGCCATCTAAACAAATTTGAGGTTGACGGATAAACTAAAATATAGTAAACTTTATGAGTAACCACTTGGTAATGGAGTAGTACTCAAGAGGCTGAAGAGGCGCCCCTGCTAAGGGTGTAGGTCGGGAAACCGGCGCGAGAGTTCAAATCTCTCCTGCTCCGCCATAATAGTTTTATAAGTACTCTTTTAGAGTATTTTTTTTATTAAGGAGTTTTTTATGATTTTAAAATCTACAAATTATCAAGACTACAAAGAAATGTTAAAATATGGTAAAACAAAGGGAATGATTTTATCTAACAAGCTTTTCCCAAAATATTCTGTATATGATAAATTAATCCTTTTTCAA
This sequence comes from uncultured Bacilli bacterium, assembly GCA_944363605.1. GTDB lineage: Bacteria > Bacillota_I > Bacilli_A > RF39 > UBA660 > Ventrenecus. The sequence continues at coordinate 5,119 of CALVUM010000049.1, read as the reverse complement.
TCTTTAGAAGAATTTACAGCTATAAAAAATGAATGTAAGGATAATTTTTTTCTTCGTGCTGATAATGTAATTGGAAAAACACCTATTCCTAAATATTTAAAAGGGCAAATGCACACAAAGGAAAGCGCCATTCCTTTTATTCAAGAAGTGAAACGCACAAATCCTGAATTTTCTATTGTTTATATGGAAGAAAATGAAAGATTTCTAGATCCTATGCATTTAATTTATACGCACGGTGCTTTTAACTTTTATTTTTATTGGAATCATACGTTATATATAGATTATGTTGGACCATTTTTTGATGCCTCTAATCTGACAAAAGGGCAAATATTCCACGAAAGCTTCCAAATACCATTTCAAGAACTTTATTTCTTAGATGCTCGAAATATTCGAAAATTTCAAACAATGCAAGTGCCAGAAAAAGTGTTTCAAGAACAATGGCAACGAAGAAAATTGGAATTATTAAAAGAACGTTTAGAGTATCGAAAATTAATTCAATCATTGACACCAATTTTTGCTCCTTGTCCTGATGACATTTTAGATAAGGTTATTAATTCTATTTGTTTTTATATTTTAGAAAACCAAGCATCTATATTACCTGAAACCGGTGATCACTTTGGAATTCAGTTTAATATTAACCGTCATGATGAAATAGAAGTATATGAAATTAATCGTTTAGAAAGAATGATTAAAAAAGAATCTTAATAATTTTTTTCAAAAAATGCAAAAAAACACTTGTCAAATCGCATATTATCATGTACAATGTAATAGTCGATTGGCAAAATGGGCTTGTAGCTCAGCTGGTTAGAGCGCACGCCTGATAAGCGTGAGGTCGGAGGTTCAAGTCCCCCCAGGCCCACCATTTTGTTTAATGGCCCGTTGGTGAAGTGGTTGAACACACATGCCTTTCACGCATGCATTCATGGGTTCAAATCCCGTACGGGTCACCAAATTGTAAATATTCCCCAGAAATGGGGTTTTAAAATATGTCTCCATAGCTCAGTTGGTAGAGCAACTGACTCTTAATCGATTGCCTCGAGTTAAGAAGCCTAAAGCATGGGGCGTTAGCTCAGTTGGTAGAGCAAATGACTCTTAATCATTGGGTCTAGGGTTCGAATCCCTAACGCCCCACCATGTTGAATATTAAAAAGCCTAGCAATTATAAGGGTTTGCTAGACTTTTTTATTTTTTGATTTTAAAATTTTAATGAAAAAATGACATCAAATTTTGATGTAAAAAACGGCACCTTTGAGAAAAATTTAACTTTTTGAGGAAATTATAAAACTATCATAAAGTATCACAATTTATCATAAGACGGCACCAATTACGGCACCCGTTCGGCACCTTTTCTAAAATCTCTATCTATAAACAATAATTTGATAAAACATTGATAAAGGAACCAACCAATTATAAAATATAAGATAGGAGCAAAGAGAATGGACGAAAACGATATAAAAAACTTAAAAGACCTACAATTTACTATAACAAAAAAGTTCAAAGACATTGTTCTTGAAATGGCAACAATTAGGCAAATACTAGACAAGTGCGAACTATCAAAAAAAGATAGGAAACTTTTAGAAAAGCATTTTGAAAAATTAAAGCAACAATTTGCAAAAGAGTTGCAAGAACAAAACCCCGTGCAAGTAATGTTTATTCGTAATTATTTAAGTAGTAAAAAAGAGATAGACAAGTAAAAGTTTATCTCTTTTCTTATTCGCCAAGCATAGTGCTTACTAAACTTTTTCGTGGTATATAAGTGAGGACTATTTCTTCCGTTTCAATTTTTGGCATACAATAACTCTCACTTGTAAATTTATCTTTTTCATTTTGGTTAGCAATATTATTATCTTTTTTATTTTCTTTTAATTTATCTTTTAAAAGATAATTATCTTTTTGACTATCATTTTGACAAGTCAGCAATTCGTCATTTTGACAAGACACATTTTTAATTTGATTAGCCACGATTTCATTTGATGTATTGTCATTTTGATTAGTCATATCTTTTTTAATTATAGAAAGTTGTCGTATCGTCTTGACTTTTCCCTCTACATTTACATTTTTAGTTGTCTTATTTATAAAGTGTCTTTCAGTTAGACTTTTAATTGCTCGGTTTATAGTTGAGATACTACTATTTAAGTTAGAGGCGAAAACCTCGTCCGTCATATAGCAAGACTTTTCGTTTCTCTCAAACTCTTCAATTTGTGATAAAATCAGCATATCTAAGGTGCTAATATCTTTACGATTAAAATATCTATTTTTAGACACTTTCAAAAATACTTCTTTTTCACTTGTCATAAAATCAATTCCTTATTCACATCTACCATAGTGCTTATTTGCATTATACATACAAGTAGGACAATTTCTTTCTACCCCTTGACTTTCTAAACCACGACAAAACCTTTCCCCAAACAAGCCACTACCTCGTGCCATTGTTTGTATTTCTTCTTGTATTACTCGACGAACTATTTTCTCAATGTATAACTCTTGCTCGTCTTTGTGAAATGTAGTGATAGTCTTTGTTTGTTCCTTTTCTTTCCTTTCTTTTTCCCATTGTTCCATAAGTTTTAAAATGTCGGCTTCAAGTGTTTGCTCGAAAATCTTTTCAATATCGGCTAAGCCAAAGATGTCCTCAAAACCTATCTTGTCCGTTTTCCTCATATTACAACCCCCATAAAATTATTTTTTTCTTTCATTGATACAATTATAAAAATGTTATCTAGTGTGTGTTAAGTCTAAACTTGTCTATCATTGATATAGTCTTTTAGTGTGCTTTCTTCGACTATGAAACGACCACCAACTTTGTATGCTTTAAGTTGTCTTGTCCTTATAAGTTTTTGAATAGTCTTAATTGAAAGCCCTAAAATTTCGCTTATTTCCTTTGTGGTGTAATAATTCATTGATACATACCTCCTATGTCCTTTAGGGTAGCAATAAATACTTACCCTTACTTAAAAGGAAATAACAACAACAAAGAATCCACGAAAGATACTTGTATTATTTTATAGGTTAGAATCCACACGGATCGAGCCATAAAAAACACCCTATATTAAGGCAATATAAGGCATTTAACAAGTGTTATTGCAAGCATAGTATAATTGCTATGGTAGTGCTTAAAGTTGCACCAAGCCCATATACTCCAGCTTGAAACCTATTGACAATATAAAAAAGTTGTGCGATGCACAACTTCTATCTTTCCATACCCAAGCACTACGGGTGGGGTTAAGTAATTAGGGGCTTGACTTTTCAAAAATCGGTCGCCACCTCGTATATAGAATTAGTTATTTTGTTTTATGATAAGTAACATTGCCATTATCATTTGATAATACTTTATAATCCTTCGAAAAATGTAAATTAAGGGTATCTTCGCCAGAAATAGAAGTCCCCATTAATATTGATGTTGTAGTATAAGTAACACTTAAATCTTTATTATCTAAAATATAACTACAATTAGAATACATAATATTAGCATATTTATCATAAGTAGGGTCAATATTAAACTTTGGAAATTCTATATTACAATTATTATCTTCATATAAATCTATAATAATTCCAGTTTCCCCTTTCCAAGTTCCAAGTATTTTTTTCTTTGGACTATTTAAAGATAAAAATACTACTAAAATTATTATAATCATTAAAATAGTTAATGATGTAAATATAATTGTTTTTTTGTTTAAGATGATATGTATATTTTTTTTCTCGTTATTTGTAATAATCTCCTTTGCCGATGTTTTTGATGTTTTTTCTTCAACTAATTCAAGTTTCTTATTTTCTTTTTTCATATTTGATGTATTATTATTTATCTTTACCCCACAATGAATACATTTTTTTATTGTGTCACTTATTTCTTTTCCACATTCACTACATTTAATTAAAGCCAATTTTATCACTCCTTTTTTAATCCATTACTTTTATTGAATAATCAAGACTATCATTACTTGTATTTTTTAAATCAACTCTAAAATCAGTTCTTACCATAGCACCAAAACTATTTTGACTATCAACACTTACTTTAAAATAAAATGTGTCAGTATCACTAAGATAATAAATATTCCACCAATCGCCAAATTCGCCAAATTTTGCACTGGATGGTGACTTTAACATTTCTTTTATTTTCATTTTAATTTTATCTTTTAAATTGTAATCATCAAAATTATAATAAGTTGTTAATACTTTAGAATAATAATCTGCTTTTGAGGTAGGCTTAAAGTCTTTATAAAAATAGAATTTTAAGTCAGCATTATAGTCCCAATAAATATATTCTAAACTGTTATTAGTTATCTTTACTTTTAATGGCAAAGAATCGGTATGATAATCCATATGAAAAATTAATTCATTATTTTCCTCTTCAATATATCTTATTTGAACATCCTCACGATGTACCATATGTGAAAAAATGGCATTGTTCAATTCACTTTCAATATTTTTAGCAGATTCTAGCGAATAACCAGCATCTACTAAAACCTTAAGAGAGATATCGTAATTAAGTTTTTTTGCTTGTAAATAATTAGGTATGTAAATTATTAGTGGAATAATGCCAACTATTATTCCTACAATACAAAGTATTTTCTTTAACTTTTTTTCTTTATTTTTAAATAACTTTATTAGTAATAATATTAAACCTATAATAATTACAAAAATAGAGATACTCAACAAATTTTGTCGTTCAACATCAACACGATACCATTTCGAATGATATAAATAATAATTAGGATTTGTAGAATAACCAATTAAGAAAAATGACAATATAGAAATAATTATTAGAAATATAATAAGTAATATATTATTTAACTTATTTTTTGTTTTTAAAACTTTAAAGCCACAATAAGGACATTGGCTGTTGGTTTTAGATATTTCTTTTTTACATTCAATGCATATCATAATATTATTTTTTCCCCCACAATTAGGGCAAACCTTTGTCTTATCACTTATTTCTTTTCCACACTCGCTACATTTAATTAAAGCCATAAAGTCAAACTCCTTTCTTATCTATCTTTACATACACATCTTTTTTCTCTATAACTATAATGACATTTTTGATGTGCATTTGTATAGGTTCGACATAACCTATCTTCAATATAATTATTATCTTTTTTATTATTTTCTATATATGCTCCTATTG
>CALVUM010000048.1 GCA_944363605.1 uncultured Bacilli bacterium | reverse complement strand
TTTATATCTAATGCTTTTACCATATTTCTTATTTCCTCTAGTTTTTTTGATTTTTTTGCCATTCTATTATCACCACTTTTTATTCCTTACATATATATTAACATAAAAAACGCACAATTTCTCATGCGTTTATCCTGCTAATTGTGTAATACATTATTGATACAAACTCATTTTTTTCGTTAGTACCACCATTTCCTGTAATACACACTGCTTTATTTTTTATTGTATCATAAATGATGTTTTCAAGATTAATAGAAGTATTAGCAAATAGTTTTATAGCATCTGTAAAGTCTTTTTTGGTTGTATAATATTCCTTAAGCGCTTCTTCATACTTTTTTTCTTTAATGGTTGAGATGTAGCTAATTAATTCATCTGATGGTATATATTTTTTAATATCATCTTGATTTAAAAATGATAAATAATTAATAACGTCTTCTTTAGAATTACATTTTAACATATTTTCATCTGGGATGTTAATACCTAATTTTTTTAAATAATCGGATTGATTATACACTATCCAAGATTTGTCAAGTAGATCAACTTCAGAAGATTTGAGTTTTTCCATTTGCTCATAATGAAAGAATTCTATATCAGATTTAAGCGAAATATCCATAGTACCTAAAATAATTTTTAGTTGTTCTTCAAATGGTTTATTAGAAATAGAATCTTTTACAAAAGATGGTAATTGATTAAAAACTTCTCTAAATAATTCATTTTTCTTTTTTTGTAAAATATCTCCTTTTCTTTTTTGTTCTTCTTTAATATATTTTTCATATGGTAGAAGCTGATTTTCCCAATCATTATACTCTGATAATAATTTTTCATATATTATATTAAAATCGTTAATTTTTTTTAATAATTCTGAAAATTCTTTTGTTTTAGCAAAAGAATCAAAATTTTCCGCTGTAATTTGTTCACTTTCATTGCCAAGGAGATAATTAATTATTTTTATTTTTTTTCCTAATAATACTTCATGTAAATTTTTCTTGTTGATATCAAAAGCTCGAATTGGAGAGAAAAGATCTGCATATTCAGAAAATCCGAAAGTTGCATCAATAAGACAATCTAAAATTTCTTTAATATCGTTATCCAAAGGTTTGGTATAGTTCCTTTTTTTATGTTTTTGAACATCTATTCCTATTTCCTCTAAAAAGCGAATAGAAAATTCACGAGTTTTACATCTTTTTAGGTATGATACATAATCCTCTAATCCCTCAACGTCGTGATAGGAGATTATAACAGCATTTTTGATTTTTTTTGAAATAATAGAGCGATATTCCTCACCATATACTAAAGAAAAAGCATCAATAACATATGGCAACAAGCTATTAAAGTTAATATTTAAAATATCCATTTTGCACCTCAATAATTAATTTTTGATTAAGTCTTTCAAATGCTTCAAAATTTGTAGGATAACTTGATTTACCATAGTATTCTTTTTTGTTTCCATTAATGTAAGTAATAGATAATTTCCAATCATCGCCATCTATTATATTTGTATTAATATATTCTTTTTGCCAGTCATCTATAATCCTATAAAGAAAATCTAAATATTTAAAAACTAATCTATTATCTATTGATTTTACCATATCATTATATTGAATTTTACTTTCCTTATTAATACTAATAATTAATCTTTTGTTATTCTTTTCATAGATTATACTTTTTACACCTATCACAATATCACCTATGAATAATTATACCATAAAAATTCGATTTTTTCTGTCACGTTACTAAGAGCTTTTCTAAATATTAATTGTGGAATTAATGTAGGTTTAGATGAAATTCAATTTGAAAAAGATTTGTGGTAAATTTTCTAAAAATAAAAACTTAAATAATTTTTTATTTTATTGATATACCAATTTCTTTCTTTTTTATGCGCTGATACTCTGTTTATTTTAGTAAGTCTCTATCTAAAGCAAAAAAAATTTGCTATAATATGTGTGAAGAAAGATTACATACTTGGTGGTAGTAATGGATAAAAAAATAAATTTCACTAAATTTAATAAATTATTTCCTTGGTTTGCGGGTTTATCTGGGGATTTATTATTTTGGGTTGCGATTGATACTTTATTTTTGACAATAGTAAAAGATTTCAATGCTTCACAAGTTGTATCATTAACATCAATTTCGTTAATAACATGTATACTACTCCAAGTACCATTACTCAATATTATAAAAAAAATAGGAAATACAAAATCTGTTAGACTAGGTTCCTTTTTACTTTTAATATCTAGTATTTTATTAACATTTGGAACAAGTTATATTATTATAGTTATAGGAAAAATATTATATGAGATTGCCTTAACATTTCAAAATATGATAAATGCAATATTAAAAAACAATTTGGAATTACAGAATAGAGAAGATGAATATATAAAATTTAGAACTGAATCATTACTTACTACTTTAGATTTATCGAGAAAGATAGTAAGAGCAATTATAAGTTTAAGTTTTACTGTAATTTTAGTTAATAATCCAATGATTATCGTAATAATAATTTTAATAGCATTATCAATTATTGAAATGGTTATTAGTTTATATTTATATAAAATAATACAAGGAGATGAGTGGAAATGAAAAATATTTTAATAATGGGAATTGGTAGGGCTGGAAAAACAACCTTGAGTGAAATGTTAAAGGAACAATGCAACAATTATAGTTTAATACATAGTGATTCTTTAAAATGGGCGATGATTCGAGCAAAAGGTAAAGAACAATATTATAGGACGAATGTTTGTAAACAAAAAGAATTTGAGCATAGTATTTATTTTCAAAAAACATTATTAGAATTCTTTAAGTCTTGCATTTCAAATGATAAAAATCATTATGGATATATATTGGAAAGTGGACAGCTACATCCAAAAATTGTTAAAGAAATGATTGATTTTGAAAACACTATCGTGATATGTCTTGGACTTGGTGATTTAACTATAAATGAAATGGTAGAACTTTGTATTGAACATGATTTAGAAAAAGATTGGACTTATGGATTATCACGAGATTATTTAAAAGAACATGCTAAAGATTGGTTTTCGGCAAATGAAATGTTAAAAAAGGAATGCCCAAAATATGGAATTAAATATTATGATACTTCTAAAAATAGAGTTGAAATATTAAATATTATAGTGAAAAATGTTTTAGATGCAGTATATAAAAATTGAATAAGAACTATTTCATTACTATTTCTTAATTTAACTAAAAGTTATAGATATCATTATCGTACCAAGAATTTTTAATACGAACTCAAGTAATGTTTTGTGTTAAAAAAATTTTAAATAAGGGTAGCAATTTTAAAAAAAATTTTATACAATAGATATAGAGGAGAATTGAGTTTATGAAATATTTTGAAAATAAGAATGTCGATAAGGTATATCAGAAAACCTTAAATGTTCTTTATGTTGGTTTGTTTTTATTGGTTTTAGGTATTGTTTTGTTTGGGTATAGTATATTTAAAGGTGAGGAAGTGCAACCCACTTTATTGGATGATATCCTTGTCAATAATCCTGTAGAAGATGCCTATGGATATATTGATATCATTTCTGAACCTGTTTTGTTTGCAGAATATGGGGAAGGAGAAAAAAAGGCTTATTTTGTTGAAGACGAGGAATATTTATATGTAGTTCAAATGGGAGATAAAAAATACAATGAAATTGTTTCACAAAATTATCCTGTTCGAGTAGAAGGTAGCACTGTTTGGGCAGATAATGATTTAAAAGAAATTGCTATTGAGACTTTAAATGAAAGTTTAGATGAAGAAAATCAACTACTTGTTAGTGATTATGATGATATTTTTGGTTCTCTTACTTTAGATTTAGATACTACGCCATTATTTATGAATGATTGGATATTAATTATTGGTTTAGTTTTAGGAGTTATTGGTTTAATCGTTTTGCTTGCATTTTTCATTTCAAAAATTTGTTATCAAAGAGGTTTTAAGAAAATATCTTTGGAAGAAAAAGAAAAAATTAAAAAAGAAATCAATGATGAAAAGAATGCTTTCTATTATAAAAATGCTCGTGTTTATTTAACCACAAATTATGTGGTAAATTTAGCTAATCGCTTTGAAGCTATTTCTTATAAAGATATTGTTTGGATGTATCCTTATACTTTAAAATATTATGGTATTAAAACTTATCAAAGTATTATGTTAGTTACAAAAGATAAAAAAAATCATACCATTTGTTATATGAATGTTTTAACAAAAGCAAACAAAGAAATTTATGAAGAAATTTATGAAACTATTTTGCAAAAGAATCCTAAAATTTTAAATGGGTTTACTAAAGAAAACAAAGAAAAAATGAAAGAAATTACAAATAAAAAAGCATCTTAGGATGTTTTTTTTACGAATTTTATGATAGAATTCTTTTTTAAAGAAAGGAGTTTTGAATGAAAAAAACTTCAATTTATTTAACAAAAAAAGATGTTCAAGATTTAGAACATTCTAAAATTGCTGCTGGAAGTGAAGGAACCATTTATCGAATTCAAAAAGGTGTTTTATATAAAATTTATCATAATTATTCTGATGAGATTTTTTTGAAAAACTCTCCTGTTTATGATGAAGATGGCGTGAATATTGCTGATTATAAAAGAAAAAATCAAATTGTTCGTAAAGATAATATATTACGTTATATTGATCAAGAAGGTATAAGATTAACTCGTGAGGAGGCTTTATATAAAGCAATTGAAAGACAAAAGGATATTCATCAAACTTTTCTTCCTGAAAATGTTATTTATGTGAATGGAAGAGTTAAGGGATGTGTTTTACATGAACATGCTCACGCTTTAAAAATACATAGAATAGAAACATTTCCTTTAAGATATCGATTGAGTATTCTGAAAGAACTTTTAAATAAGGAACGTGAACTTATTGAGCATAATATCTATCATATTGATTTAGCCCAACGACCAACAAATGAATTACCTAATACCAATGTTCTTTTTCAATTTCCTAACGTTCCTCAAATCATTGATTTGGATGGACATTCTGCTATTTATACTGAGTTTTTTTCAGATAAAGCCTTAAAAAGAACGGAAGATAGTTTTGCAATGCTTGTGATGGAAATTTTAACTCAAATGAATTTGGAAACCTATTTAGATAATATGGATATTTCTGGGTTATTTTCGCCTGTGGAATTAGAAAATATTTTGATTGAAGATATTTGGCGGGCAAGTAAAAATCTTCTTGATCCAGAAATGATTCGAAGTTTTTTGCATCATGAGTTATCTTTAGATAAAATTGAATTTTATTTACATCGTCTTTCAAGAAAAAAATTATAAAATTTGAATAGCTAAAATTTGTTCAAAGTATAGGGTTGTATGATCTTTTAAAAAGATTTCAGTATTCTTATAATTAAAAAAAGCAATAGAAGAAATTTTTTCATAAATATGCCCGTTATAATAATAACTGATTTTTATTTCAGCTTGTGTGTGGTAGGTATCCATAAGTTTTTTTTCGTTTTCTATTAAGATATCTTCACTTAAAGTAGGTTTTGAACATCTTGTTTTTTCTTTCATGATTTCTTGTTCTAAATCTTTTGTATGGAATAAAGATTCAAAAGGTGCCCATTTAATATTTTCTCTTTTTTTATTCATGATGACCTCCTATTTTTTGATTTCGTTCTTTGATTGTTGAATTCGGCAATAAACTTGAAGCTTTCAAAATGCTATTTTTTCCAAATTTCCTATGTACTTCATCTAAAATAAGTGATAGTTTTTGTTGTTGTTTGATTGTTTCAAAAGTTTCAAATAAATTTAATTGAGTTCCTTGTTTTTCTTTTAATTTTCCTAAAGAAATACTTACTTTTCTTATAGGCATATTTTCTTCATAAAATTTATCGAAAAGAGTAAGACAAAGAGAATAGAGAGTTTCTTCGGTATCGGTCCTCTGTTCTAATTTTTCTGAGTGATAAAAACCTCTTCCAATTTCTTTAGAATAAGTTATTCCAAGACCTAATAAGCCGGTTTCTTTTTCTTGCTCTCTTAATTTTTTGGTTAGGGTTTCTACCATTTCTTTCATAATTAAATGAATTTCTTCATTATAGTAATTTTTAAAAAGAACTTGACTATGACTAAAAGATTTTTCTTTAGGGTCACATTCAAAATCTTTAATACAAGAATTGTCTATTCCATTTGCGTGTTCCCATAACTCTTTACCAATTACTCCAAATTTTTTTTGCAAAAAAGCAGGATCTTGATGAGCTAAGTCGTAGACGTTATAAATACCTAGATTATTTAATCTTTTTTCTAAACGAGCTCCAATTCCCCAAATTTTTGAAAGAGGGGTAATTGGCCATAATTTTGTTGGGATGTCTTTGTGTTCCCATTTAGCAATTCCATTTTTGTATTTTTTTGCTTCAAGGTCCATGGAAAGTTTAGCTAAAAGAAGATTTGGACCAATTCCACAAGTTGCTGTTAAACCTGTTTTTTGTTCAATGACTTTTAAAATTTCTTCGGCTAATTCAAAGTCGCTTTTTTTATAATAATGTAAATAGTTTGTTACGTCTAAAAAACATTCATCAATTGAGTAAATATGTAAATCTTCAAAACTTACAAAATCGGAATATATTTTCACTATTTCTTTAGATTTTTCGATGTATAATTTCATTCTAGGTGGAACTATTGTATAAGAAATATTTTTAGGAATTTCATACAGTCTTGTTCTTCCTTTGATTCCTTTTTTTCTTAAAAAAGGACTTACTGCTAGTGTAATTGCTCCATTTCCTTGTTTTTTATTCGCGACTACTAAAGGAGTAGTAAATGGATCGAATCCTCGTTCAATACATTCTACAGAAGCAAAAAAACTTTTTAAATCAATACATAAAATATGTCTTTCCATATTTTCCCTCCAGAACAAATGTTTGTATAATTGTAACGCTTTTTGTTTCTTTTGACAAATGGTAATTGTTGGTAATACATTTGTTACAAGTTTGTAATTTTAATTTTGTTTGTTTTTTATCTTAAGTGTGATAAAATGATTTTGATATAAGAGTTTTAAAAAGTTAAAATAGAGAAATGTTATGAAAAAGAGTGTGATCAATAATATGAAAAATTTAAAAAAGCATATTCCAAATATTTTGACTGCAAGTCGTCTTGTTTTTACTCCTATTGTTATTTTTTTAGGCTTAACGAATCATTATAAAATCTTAATTGCAGTAGCAATGATTATTGCTTTTACCGATTTTTTAGATGGTTATTTAGCTCGGAAGTGGAACGTTGTAAGTGAACTTGGAGCGCGACTTGATGTAATAGGCGATAAGATGCTTGCTATAGGACTTTTACTCATTTTAATTGTTAAAAATCATGCTTTCTTTTATGTTTTACTACTAGAATGTGTAATTAGTGTATTAAATCTTTATTTTTATTTTCGTAAAGGAATTGCTGCATCTTTACTTGTTGGAAAGTTTAAAACGTGGATTATTTTTATTACGATTATTTTAGGTTTTGTTGGACTTGTTATTCCAGGAATTTCCTTTTATATTACTATTTTGATATATTTAACAGCCATTTTACAAGTGATTACTATTATTTGTTATTTGATGTATTCAATTAAAACACCAAGTCAAAAAAAAAACTTTGAAGAAAGTTCTTTAGAATATTATAAAATTATTCGGCCTATTTTATTGGAAGCTGAGATGCAAAAAAGAAGAGCGTATCCACATCATATTAATGAATCTGTGTATGCTCATGTGGTTAGAGTTTCTTATGATTGTTACCGAATAGGAAAATTTTTACATATGGATTATAAAAGTTTAGCTATTGCGGGATTACTTCATGATTTTTATGAGAGCCCTTGGCAATATAAGAAAGAAAAGAAACCTTTTTTACAAAAACATGCGTTTACTCACGCTAAAGAGGCGGTAGAAAATGCGAAAAAGATTTTTGGTGAAAAAATTGTTACTCCTAAGATTGAGAGTATTATGATTACTCATATGTTTCCAATAAACCGGAGAATTCCTAGAAATAAAGAAGCGTGGTTACTTACTTTAATAGATAAAGCTGATTCTATTGATTTTATTTTGCATCCAGTTGCTTTATATAAAATTTTTCGGAAGAAAGATTATCAGAAAACTAAAAAAGAAGCTATGAAAAGAATTCATAAAAAAATAGAAGAGTTTGAAAAAAAAGAGGAAAAGAAGAATTGTAAAACACAGTAAAGTGATTTGCAATCTTTTTTTTTATTATGTATAATGAATATGGTGAATAGAGTATGGCAAAAAAGAAAAAATCTAGTTCAGAAGGTTCTAAAAATCCTGGATATAGTGTTGAATTAGTTGGACTTGTTTTGATTTTATGTGGAGTTATTGGCTTTGGTTTTGGACCTGTAGGTGCTTTACTTAAAAAGTTTGCCATGTTTCTTTTAGGGGAATGGTGGCCACTTATTTTACTTTTTGTTTTGGTCATTGGCTTTTATATGCTTATTAAAAGAAAACTTCCAAATTTTTTTAGTGCACGTTATATAGGGCTTTATTTGTTTTTAATTGTTATTTTGGCATTAAGTCATTTGACTTTTATTGAAGATGCGACGAATCCTTCAAGTATTTTTGAAAATACGATTAATAATTATATGAGTCGGGTAGCTTCTATTGGGAATAATAATGCTTTAACAAGCTCTGGTCAAACGTCAATTGTTATTGGCGGAGGAATTTTAGGGGCCGCGTTTTCCTTTTCTTTTGATGCTTTATTTGGACTTAATGGTACATATATCGTTTTAGCTTTTGTAGCTTTATTTGGCATTATTTTATTTTTTAATGTAAATCTTTCTACGGCTTTAAATAATTTTATTACTAAATTTAAATGGTTTAAGAAGAAAAGTAAGGAAGATCATGAAGATGATGCTGAGAGTAGAGAGGCTTTGCTTGATAAGAGACTTCGAGAAGCTGATGAGGAATATGAAAGTCCTAAATCGATTATTGTGAATAGTGTCGAGGAGTTAAAACATCATAATGAATCTAAAGAGGAAGCTTTTGTTGCTCCTCCAGTTGCCAATCCTTCATCTGTAATGCCTAATCCAAATTATCAACTTCCAAGAATGAATTTATTAGATGATCCACCTAAGAGTAAAAAAGTGAATTCAAATCAATTTTTAATTAATAATAAACAAAATTTAGAAAGAGTTTTGCATGATTTTCAAATTGATGGCAAAGTAGTCGATATTCATATGGGGCCTGCTGTTACGCAATTTGAAGTGGTGGTACCTAGTGGAACAAAGGTAAGCCGAATTATTTCTATTAATAAGGAGATTGCTTTAGCGTTAGCTGCTAAAGATGTTCGAATTGAAGCCCCAATTCCTGGAAAAAATACGATTGGTATTGAAATTCCTAATCAAGCGATTTCGATGGTTAAAATAAAAGAAGTTTTGGCAAGTAAAGAAATGATAAATGCTAAAGGTGGAATACAAGTTGCTTTAGGGAAAGATATTATGGGTATTCCTAGAAGTACAGATTTAACGAAGATGCCTCATTTACTAGTTGCTGGTTCAACTGGTTCTGGTAAATCTGTTTGTATTAATGGAATTATTGGTTCAATTTTAATGCGTTATCGTCCAGATGAAGTAAAAATGGTTTTGGTAGATCCAAAGCAAGTAGAATTATCAAATTATAACGGAGTTCCTCATTTACTTTGTCCGGTTGTCACAAATCCGAAAAAAGCTTCTTTAGTTTTACAAAAAGTTGTCGATGAAATGGATAAACGTTATCATATATTTGCCGACAAAGGGGCTAAAAAAATTGATGATTATAATCGAATGATTGAAAAAGAAAATGAAAGTCATCCAGAATCTAAAACACCAAGAATGCCTTATATTGTAGTTATTGTTGATGAAATGGCGGATTTAATGATTGTAGCAAGAAAAGAAGTGGAAGATTCGATTATGCGAATTACTCAACTTGCAAGAGCTGCTGGAATTCATTTGATCGTAGCTACTCAAAGACCTAGTACAGATGTTATTACTGGAGTTATTAAAACAAATATTCCATCTCGAATCGCTTTTGCTGTCGCGAGTAATGTTGATTCAAGAACAATTTTAGATACTCCAGGCGCTGAAAAACTTTTAGGAAAAGGAGATATGCTTTTTTTACCAATGGGAGAAAATACGCCAATAAGAATTCAAGGATGTTTTATTTCAGATGATGAAATTCGAAGACTTATTGATGCAGTTTGTAAAGAACAACAAGCAGTTTATGATGAAACTCTTACAACTTTATCTGAAAATGCTTCATCTAATAATAGTATTTCTGATGAGAAAGAAGAATATGATGATCCAATGTATAATGAAATTGTTGATTTTGCAGTTCAAACAGGTAAGATCAGTGCTTCTCTGATTCAAAGAAGATTTCGCTTTGGTTATAACAGGGCAGCTAGAGTTATTGATTTATTAGAAGAACGAGGAATTATTGGTCCTCAAAATGGCTCAAAACCAAGAGAAGTATTAGTTAAAGTTAAAGAACAAGATGAATAAAGTACAGATCTATATATAAAAATTTGTATATAGATAAGCAAAATAAAATAATAAAAAAAGAAAAATATTCGTCAAATTAATTTGTAGAATAAGAAAAGTGTATGTGTATAAATTCTCTTTTTTATGTTCTATATATTCCTTGAATTTTTTTTATTGTATCTTGATCGGGTTGCTCAACTATCCAAGAGTTTTCTTCATATCTTACATTTATAGCAATTGTATAAGTTATTTTTTTCTTTTCTTTATACATTTTTTCTAATTGTAAATCCATATAATTTTCTTCATTGTGATTCTCTTTTAAAGCTTCTTTAATACTATTATTATAATCATATACAGTTATGTCTACAAAAATTGTTGCGTTATCTCCATTATATATTTCCTCTTTTATACGATATGTTAGATTAACAAATTGTTTTTTCATAAGAAGAATATATTTCTCTTCTTGTTCTTTTGTTAAATTCTCTTCTTCTAATGTATTTATAATAGATTCTTCAATTTCTGTTGTAAAATTCCGATATTTTTCTAGATAGCTTATTACTGCATCTTTAGCATGGATCTTTGTGCATCCACATGATATTACGCAGCATAATATTATTAAAATCAAACATTTTCTCATAATCGTTCCTTGTAAGATAAGCGAATTAAAGAGACAATTTCATGAATTTTTAAAGAATAAGGCTTTTTTAATTCTTGTAAACAGGTTTCAATCATTTTATCTAAATCAGTTTCTAGTTCTCCAAACCATTCATAATATAAATAAGCACATTTGGAAATATTTTCTTTTTCTTTTAAAGTTTTTAGTTCTATTTTAATTAAATTTTTTTCTTCTAAAGCTTGTCTAAATTCTCTTTCTCTTTTTATTTGTTTTATTTTTTTAAAAGGAATGGAAATTTCTTTTAATGTTGTGGCCAATTCATTGATATTATTTTCATCTTCAATTAATAGTTTTGAACGATTGATGATTTTACCATCATCCGCTAGTTCAAGAACTAAACTATTTTTGGTCGATGAAATTAAAATCATGGTTACGTTTTGAACATTTCCTTTTATTATTGTTTTCTTTTGATATGTTTTTAACCATTCCTCTTCTATTTGGCCTTCATAACTATATATCTTTAAAAAATCTTGTTCTTTTATTCTAATAATAGGAATTTTTTTTATAGGGATAATCGAGTCTTTTTTATCCCATTCATAAAATTCCCAAGAGGTTTCATCTAGATTTACTAATAAATCATAATAATAGTGCATTATTTTCTTTCCTTTCTTTTTGAGTAAATTATTAAGCATAGAATACCTAACCATAAAAAATAAAATTCTGTTCTATTACTAATAAAATGAACATAATCTTTAAAACTATACTCTAAAACTAAAATATTGACATATAAAACGTTAAAAAAAATGCCTAATATTGTCAATATAATTCCTAAAATTAAAAATCCCTTTTTTTTCATTTTTATCCTCTTAAATATTTTATTTCTGATTTTCTTTTTTTAGTATATAATATTGTGAGGGGATGATTGTGGATTATTTCATTTATATTATTTTAGGAATTATTCAAGGTTTTACTGAACCACTACCTATTTCTAGTAGTGGACATTTGGTTTTATTTAAAAATCTCTTTAATACAAAGATGTTAAATGATGTGAATTTTGAAATTGTTGTAAATTTTGGATCTTTTATAGCTATTTTTTTGATTTTTTGGAAAGATATTTTAAAGCTTATAACTGCTTTTTTTGGATATATCTTCCAAAAGAAAAAAAGAAAAGTTTATGAAAAGGATTTTAAATAT
Organism: uncultured Bacilli bacterium; assembly: GCA_944363605.1. Taxonomy (GTDB): domain Bacteria; phylum Bacillota_I; class Bacilli_A; order RF39; family UBA660; genus Ventrenecus. Next base: position 3,709 of record CALVUM010000048.1, on the reverse strand, counting down.
TGTTTACTTATTATTCTTGGAAGTATTCCAGTTGGAATTGCTGGACTTTTATTTAAAGATGCTGTAGACACTTGGTCAGGCAATATGAAACTTTTAGGTTTTTCTTTTCTGATTACAGCATTTATGCTTTTTCTAGTTCGAAAATGTAATGGAAAAAAAGAAGATTATGATATTAGTTATAAGGATGCAATTTTTATTGGACTTTTACAAATGGTAGCTTTAATACCAGGAATTAGTCGAAGCGGAACTGTCTTAGTTGGTTGTCTTCTTTGTAAAATTTCTCGGAAAGCTTCTTTAAAATATACTTTTATGTTGTATCTTCCTGTTAGTGTTGCTTCGATGGGACTTGGAGTATTTGATTTATTTAAAAGTGGAAATTTATCTTCATTATTTATTCCATATACTTTAGGACTATTTGTTGCAGGAATCGTCACTTATTTTTCTTATCGATGGCTTTCTAAACTTGTTCAAAACGGAAAGCTTTGGAAATTTGCTATTTATTGTTTTCTTTTATCTCTATTTGTATTATTTTATTTTAGATAAAAAAATACCGGTTTTAATGAACTGGTATTTTTTATATGAAACATATTCTTAAGCGCTTATTTTAATTATCTTGTTCTTTTTTCTCTTCATAAGTTAATTCAGTTAATTCAACTTTGTTAATTGAATCAAATCTTTTCGTAATCTTTTCGGTAGTTACATGGATATCTTTGACATCTTTACTTACTGTATCAATACTTCTTGATAATTTATCCCAACGTTCTTTATATCTTTGAAAATCAATAGACAATTTGTTTAGTTCTACTTGAATTACTTTGGCATATTTATCTCTTTCCATATTTTTGATAATCATAGCAAGAGTTGTTAAAGTGCTCATTAAAGTTGTTGGAGATGTTATCCACACATGTTTGTTATAGGCTTCTTTTAATAAATCTGGATGATAAGCGTTGATTTCCGCGAATATTGCTTCAGCAGGTAAAAATAAAATTGCTTGATTTGCTGTTACTCCTCCTATAATATATTTACTACTTATTGCTTCAATATGTTTTTTTACATCTATTTTAAATAACTTTGTCGCCATGTCTCTTTCTTCTTTAGAAAAGCTTTTATTTGTCATTTTTTCATAATTTTCTAATGGGAATTTTGAATCAATACAAATATTTCCTAATGGTTCTGGTGCATGCAAAATTGAATCGGCAATATATCCATTAGGTAACTTATATTGTATTTCATATATTCGATCATTTTTTTCACCAAAAACACTTGTTAAAATATAATTTAAATTTACTTCGCCAAATATACCTCTTGTTTTTTTATCCGTTAAAACACTTTGTAAAGAAACAATTTCTGTCGATAAACTATCAATTTTCTTTTGAGCTTCATCTATTTTAGAAAGTCTTTCTAAAACATTCGTAAAAGTTTTATTAGTTTTTTCAAAATTTTCATCTAATCTCGTATTTACTTTTTCATTTATTAAATTTAGTCTTTGTTCCATACGATCATTTAAAGCATCAAAGTCTTTTTTTAAATTGTTGGAAAATTCATATTTGAAATCGCCAATTTCTTTTGTTAAAGAGTTTTGAAAAGTACCTAATTTTTCTGTTACCGCTAAATCATTTTGCGTGTTTTTATTTATTTTCATAAGTAAAAATATGATAAGGATGATTAACAAAATTAACAAGCCTATAATTATATATTCCATGGTATCACTTCCTAAAAATTATTATACTTGTTTTTTTATTTTTTTGCATTAAGAAAGGTTAGATTTCTGTAAACCTAACCGAGGATATATATAAAAAGATTTTTATTTTACAACTTGTGTAACATTGTAACCAAAATATTCAAGCATGCTAACTACTTTTCCACTATGCAGTCCTTGTGAACAAATAAAGAAATAAGGGGTGTCTTTTTTTAAATATTGATCATAATATAACATGAATTTTTGATAAGGAAAGTTTACTGCATCTGGATGATGCTCAAAAAGAAAGGTTTCTGGACTTGAAAGGTCGAAAAGTGTTCCCATACTTTTATTATACTCGTTTACTTTAATTCTTTTCATAACTATCACCTATGATAAAGTATGCATTTTTTTGAACTTCGCATATAATATATGTCTATTTTTATTATTCTTTTATAGGAGTAAGAATTAGGCGAAAAGAAATATTATTATTTATTGCTCCATTTCTAGACGTATTTCCAAAAGCAAATACACCTGTTTCCATTCCATTCGAATACATCGAGCTACGCATTTCCCATACACTTTCTAGAAAAATGACTCCGCCATCATCATGATACCAACTACTATTTATTCGAAGATTTGAAGGATTCGTAGCGTTTATCTCAAAAGGACCTATTTCACCTGTTGCATCGCCTAAAATTCTATTTTGCGTATTTTCTTTAGATAAGGAATACTTATAATTATCATAATATTTTGAATCCGGAAAATCCAATCCAGTTGTAAGTTCAGTTAACTCTGAAGTATCATTATAACAGTCGGGACACCCAAATGTGCCATTAAATCCCGAATTAAGTAAACTATTCATTCCACTCATTGGTTTGCCGTTTTCATCTACCATGACTCCCATCACATATTCCCATGAGCCACCCGCCAGATCATAAATTCCTGTTATATTTCCTGTAGTACTTGCTAAAACACTGCTAGGATAGGCTATATTACAACTATTATCATTACAATATCGATTACATTCTTCATGGATTCCAGTATAACCGCACGTTGGTTCAACATTTCCTTGATAACCAGTTAAAAAATCTGAATTATTATTAATTCTGACACTTGTCGCACTTCCATAGATGCTATGCTGTAAATAGGCTACCGCTCCCCATTCCGTATTCTTCATCATGTGACTATCTAACCCTCTTTGGTAATCATACGAACTATAGAATATATTTACTATTTGTATCCCACGCCAACTATAAACATTTGGTTTGACGATTATTTTACTTGAATCATTGATATTTTGCTGTGCCTCTGTTGTACTCGTTGCTCCATCATATCCTGTTTCAAATTTACCAACCCAGAATCCTGTTGATGGGATACTTATAAATGCGGGATGAGTCATATAATCTCCAATTTGGCAATTTCCAGTTTTGCCACTTTCCATGGGTGTTGTACATTCATTTTCTTTTTCATCACTCGTATTGTAATCGCCGAATATTAAAGGAATCTCATGAGCTTTACTTTCATCAATGGTAGTTGAACTATCGTAGTTTCCCAAATCCCATAATTGATATCGATATTTGGGAATCCACACAAAATAACTTTCTATAGCCTCTTCTGGTATTATTTCATTTTTTTCATAGCTTTTATTTGTAAAATCCACATAACGTAGCAATCCTTCGCTATTTGCTACTTTACCCTCACTTACAAAAGATACTTCTTCCTCACTTATTGCTCGATTATAGATTTGAACATTTTCTACATTGACATTTGCAAAATCCGAATGATTTCCACTTGATGCAGGATTCGCTCCAATCAAAATTGGTCTTGGTGATACAATATTTCCATAACTAATAGCTAGATTATTAATAAGCTGACCATTTAAATACAGATTAATAGTTTCGTTATTTATAACTACTGTTACTGTATAATCTTTTCCTGTTTCTAAAATATGTGAGCTTTCTATTCTTTGATATGCCCCATTCATGTAAAAATTTATGCTTAATTCTCCAGTTGAACGAACGAATATGC
>CALVUM010000047.1 GCA_944363605.1 uncultured Bacilli bacterium | reverse complement strand
GAGTTATAGGGGGTATGTGAAATGAAAAGTTTTGTCTTAGATTATGTTAATGAGAACGAATTTCGTAAGTTAGAAAGATCCTTAAAGAAATATAATATGAGAGCTTTTAAAAGATTGAGCTTTGATTATTATCCAATGATGAAAGAAGGAAACTTTCCTGGTGAAGTGATTAGTCAAAATAAAAAGGCTGGGACAGTTACTTATGAAGCAAAATTGCCAAGTGATGAGTTATTTGCTCAAGTTCATGGTGAGGTAAAACTTATTTATACAGTTTATAAAAAAGAAGAAACTGTTATGTTAAAAGAAATTTTACCTAAAGAGATTCTTTTAGAGGGTCATCGTTCTGAATTAGGTACTTATAAAGGTATTATGATTAGTAAATCTAATGCTTCTAAAGACAGATTTAAAATTGATTTACTTAATATGTTACAAGGAAAATAATTCCTTGTTTTTTTAAATAAAAAATATCGACAAATTTTCGATATTTCAAAAAACTCTTTGGCTACCCTGATTGGATTCGAACCAATGAAATGATGGGGTCAGAGCCCACTGCCTTACCACTTGGCTACAGGGTAATTTGTGCATTACATTTTTATTGTATCGCATTTTTTCTTTTTTTTCTACTTTTTTTCTAAAATTTACTTGTTTTTCAAAAAAAATTATTGTATACTTAAATAGCTGTTGGACCTCTAGCTCAGTTGGTTAGAGCAACCGGCTCATAACCGGTCGGTCGTAGGTTCGAGTCCTACGAGGTCCACCATTTATGTATACATGCAGGCGTGGCGAAATTGGTAGACGCACTAGACTTAGGATCTAGCGCCTTACGGCGTGAGAGTTCGAGTCTCTCCGCCTGCACCATTGACGAATCTGTTCGAACTATTCGAACTTTTAGATATAGAATCAATCAGAAATGGTTGATTTTTTCGTTTTTAGAAAAAATCATAGAAAGGTTGGTGTCTATGATTAATGTAATCAAAAAAGAAATTGATATGGAAGAATCTTTAAAGAAACGATTAGAGATTATATGTGATTTTTGTAATACTACTCCAACTATTATAAATGGTAGTATTCGCAAAATTGATAAGACTAATTTAAACTATATCGAACCTCATAGAATTATTATCAATAATATAATGTTTCTTGCCTTTAACTATTCTAATGAAATCTATATCAATAATTTAAGTAAAAAGATTAAAATATCAGAACTAGAAAACTACATAAAAAGTATGAACTAATACATATTCCCTACAAATGGGTAATAGACAAAATAAGAATATTATGTAATTGATTTACAAAGACTTATTTTGAGAAGTAAAAGTATTAGTTTGTAGTACCTTTACTTCTCTTTTTTTGAAAAATTAGAAAAAGGGAGATGATAATTTGATGTATGATGATGTAAAGAAAATTGCAGGACTCTATATTCGAGTTAGCACAGAAGATCAGGCCAGAGAAGGATTTAGTTTACCCGAACAAGAGAAGCGTTTAAGGGCTATGTGTGAATATAAAGGGTATGAAATCTATAAAGTATATGAAGATGCTGGAATAAGTGCTAAAACGGGTAATAAACGCCCTGCATTTGATGAGTTATTACAAGATATTAAAGATAAGAAATGTAATACGATTGTTGTATTAAAATTAGATAGATTAACTCGCTCAGTTGCCGATTGGGAAAAGATACTAACTTTCCTAGAAGAAAACGACGCTTTTCTAGATTGTGCTAACGATGATATCAATACTACTAATGCAAATGGTAAAATGATTTCAAGAATACTTACTTCAGTTAGTCAACAAGAAATAGAAAGAACTTCAGAGAGAACGAAAATAGGACTTGCAGGTGCAATTAAGGCAGGTCATATTCCACATCAGAGTCCATTAGGATATAAAAGAGATGGTAAAACTTTAGTACCAGACTTAACCACAAAAGATGTTGTTATTCGAATATTTGAAATGTATCATAGTGGTTTATCATATAAGAAAATCAGTAATATTTTAAATGAAGAAAAAATATTAGATAAAACAAACTGGAGAGATTCTACGATTGTTGGTATTTTACAAAATGAGCTTTATAAAGGTGATTTCGTTCACGGAAAGAAAACAAAGAAGCCTACTTACTACCCAAATGTTGTTGAGCCAATAGTTAGTAAAGAACTATGGGAAGAATGTCAGGTGCAAAAGAAAAAGAACTCTAGGAGCTATCAAAGAACTTTAACTTATTTATTTTTACAGAAATTAAAATGTCCGAAATGTGGGAGAATTTTAGGTGGTAAAGCAACAACAAAGAAAAATGGTAATTCTTATTTCTATTATTATTGCAATGATTGTAAATTAACGATTAAAGAAAATACTATTGAAGAATATATTAGCGAATTTATAGATAATATTGTAGAATATGATTCCGTTGTTAATCAGTTTTTCTTACCTATGATAAAACAAAAAATTGAAAATCCCAAAGAAGACATTGAAAAAGAAATCAAAAAACAAAAAGATAAATTTGTTAGAATTAGAGAGGCTTATGTTAATGAAGTATTTACTCTTGAAGAATATGATTTAGAACGAAAAAAGGTGGAAAATACGATTGAAGATTTAGAAACAAAACTAAACGAATCAGAAGTATGTGATGAATTAAAATTCACACCAGAAGATATTTTAGTAAAACGAGATATAGATTTTATCAATTCTGTTAAATATCCAGAAAAATACAAACAATATAATAAGTCTTGGAAAGAATTTACAAGAGAAGAAAAAGCAAACCTAATTATGAATTATATTGAAGACATCACTTTAAAGGAAACATACAATAAAAAATGTGATGTTGAATTTATCAAGTTTAGAGAAAGTATTGTTAACCCTTGTAATGATTTATACTTTAATGGTTATTTAGATAGAAAAGACTATGCAATATTTGGCAATGTTATGGGGATTTTAAGGTTTAATGAGTATCGAAACGATGATGAAGTTTGGCAACACATATTAAGATTACGAGAGTTCTATGATGTAGGGTTTTATCAAGCAACATATAATACTGAAACATCAATGTTCTATTTCAATATAGATGAAGATAGTCAAGCAATCGTTAGAATATTTCCTATGGAAAACTATAGAGAGATTGATCCGAAAATGAAGATGAAAGAATATGACTTAGGTGTTCTTTATATTAACAAAGATAGTGGAACTATATTAGAAGATGAAGAAGCAGTATTCAAATATATTCCAGATAAAACTGATGGCATATTTACTAGAGAGATAAAACCAACTATTGTGAAACCTGCTAATGCTATTGGACTAGCAGAATGTACTATAGAGGAAGAAGAAACTTCCGAAGAAGTTGTTTTTTCCTAATCTTTATGTAATTTTGTTTTATTACGAAGTTTTAAAACAATATGGAATAAAGTGAAATGGATTCTAAGGTGTCCTTAGCCCACGAGGTTATTTTGCTATGCTTGGCAAAATACCTAGGGGGTTAAATATTTTGACGGGAGCCAAAATATAGCTTAAAAACTACCATTAAAACAACTATAAAAAATATAAAAATAAAGGAGCGTGATTATTATACAATTATCCTATTCATTTCATTTAGGTAGTGATAAAAATAAGAAAAATAGTTCTAGAACAAGTGCTAAATCTAATGTAAGTGGAACAACATCTAAAAGTAACAATGCCATCCAAAATGCAGCAGGTTTAACTAAATGTGATAATCATAACTACAGAAAATATGATGACAGAGAGTATGATATTGAAATTATTAGAGGCAGTTCTTCTCTTGTTGAAGATGTAAAAAAATTATATCATGATGAGTTTGATGAGGCAAAAGAAGAATACAATTCCAAACAAACAAGAGAAAATAGAAAAATAAAAGACTATTTCACTCATGTAAGTAATAATTCTAAAAGTGATTTAGCTTGTGAAATTATTATAGAGCTTGGAGATAAGAAGTATTGGGATACGAAAGATATAGATTTCAAAAAAAGAATGACAAATGTATTTAAACAACAAGTTATTGACTTAGAAACAATATTGCCTACCTTTAAAATAGCAAGTGTAATTATCCATTATGATGAAACAAGTCCACATCTTCATATTGTGGGTGTTCCAATTAAAACCGGTGGTAAAAATGGTATGAAAAAGCAAGTTGGAAAAAGTGATGTGTTTACAAAAGAATCACTTCGTAAATTACAAGATAAAATGAGAATGCTTTGTATTGAATCATTTAATAAAGAATACAATCTCACTAATTCTCTAAAAGGTAAGAAAAAAGGTAGAAATAGAGATTATCATATAACTGAAATGGACGATTATATGGAAATGAAAGAGCAACTAGATAAGAATCAAGAAAGATTAGAAGTTGCCAATAAAAAAGCATTAGAACTTGATAATCATACTAAAGAAGTAAAAGAGATTATAACTGATTTAAAAACAACTTTAACTTCAAAAGAAAAATATGTTTTGAAACAAGAAGATAAAGACAAATTAGTATCGTATATTGATTCTGTTAGTAAAACGAATGATGAATATAAAAAGATTCAAACTCTTTCTATTACTCTTAATAATGTAGATACTGAAATTAAAGAAAATAAAGAAAAAATCAAAACACTTACTGAAAATAATGAAGCACTTACTTTAAGAGTAGAAAATCTTACTAGAAATATTCAAAGTAAAGAACAAGAAATCGAGGAATTAAAAGAAGAAAATCACTTATTAAAAAATACCCTAGAATTTTGGAAAGATAAATTTTTACGAGTTATATCTTTAATCAAAGACAAGTTGTTTGGTAAAGAAAAGGAACGTGAAAAATACTTTGATGTATCAAAAGACTTATACAAAAAAGGCATTATTAAAGAAGATACCTTTAACGAGTTAAAGGGTAAATATGATTTTAGTAAAGAGCATAATGATAAGGAAAAAGATGATTTTGAGATAGATATTTGATTGTTTTTATGGTTTAGATGATGATAGAATACAAAAATATGATACAATGAAATCAACGATTAATATAAATAGGGAGTAATCGATTATGATAAAAATTAATGATAAAGACTATAAATTAAAAGAGTTAGATTGCTATTGGGGAAAATTTACTAGAACATATCATTCTATTGCAAAAATAGGTATTGCACCTCGTCTATTTTTTCGTGTTGGTGAAGAAAGTGACAGCAAAGAATTACTTTTAGAACTTACTATCACAGACGAAGAATTTAGAAATATGCCAATAGAAGAAGAATTAGATATGAAAGAAGAAGTAACTGATATTGGTTATGCTGATGATAAAGGTTGGCTTACTCTTGCTGGAAATGAGCGCGTATTCAAAATGACTAAATTAGATTCAGATAGTTTTCTAATAAAATTTAAATGTGGCGATTCTTTCGAAAAAATCAGCTTTGAAATCGACGAAAAAATAAAACTTGAATTTTCCCAAAATGACTAAATGAAAAACCATAATAGTTAAAAATGCTATTATGATTTTATGTAATTAACAAAAAGTAGAGTCTTGTTACTCTTGAAATATAAATTATTTTCTTGATTGAAAGTTCTTATGATAATCTAAATAATCTATCATTGCTTCAATATCTGATAGATTGCTTAAAACTGACGAAGCAACAATTAAAGATTCTGGTTTTTTGTATGAAAATCTTTTTTTCATTTCTTCCCATAAATTATAGTCTATTTCTTTTATAAACTTACAATTATATAAAATTTGTAATTGTTGTAAAGGATATGCAATCCAATAATTTAAATCATACACTATTTCATTATCTATAAATGCTGCGTGTAAATATGTATTTGTTGCACTTGATATTTGAATAATAACTATTTTTCCTTTTTTATTTAATTCAAGCATATCAATTGCATTTGAAAAACACATTGATTGAAAATCACTTAAAGAGGATATTTTAGTTGAACTACTATTTTGTATAGATGAATTACATAAAGAATAAAAAACAAAATTTCCTAATAATCCATCTAATTTAATTATGCCGTTATTATATTCAATTTTACTTATTAAGCCAGTATCTAAAAATTCTTTTTCATCATATTGATACCATTTATCATCTTGGTATTTTTCTTTAGCTTCAATTAAATTTCTCACATTATTTTGTAAAATATGAGAAAAACTAAATTGATGATTAATCAAATCTAATAAAATATCTTTTTTACTTTCTAAAGATAATGAATTAAATTTATAAGATTTCATAAAAAATCCACTTTCTAAATCTTCTGCTTCAAAGCATATACCATATTTTTTTGTATAAATATAATAGTTTTTTCTATCACATCATATTTTATTATTCGATCATATGAATTAAAAATTTCCTCAAAATAATTATTCATTTTACTCCTCCAATCTGGTAATAATTATACCATTTTTAGATACTTAAAGATAGATAGTCAAATAATTTTTCCTAAAAATATTCCAAAATTCTTAAAAAAGTATTATAATGTATCTAACGTTTGATTCTTATATCAATTGTCGTGGAAAAGTTGTAGATAACTACGACAATGGCACCAGATTGAATTTCATTCGAACTTTCTAAGTTCGTTTTTTCTTTTAATAAAAGACTGATAAATTATTTTTTATTAAAAGTGACCGAATACATTGATAATATTTTTGGTTTTGTATATACTATAATTGAGGTGATAAAAGTGTTTATTGAAGATGAATATACAGAATTAAAAATTAAATTAACGAAGGAAATTAAAAAAGAAATAATTGCTTTTGCTAATACTAAAGGTGGAAAAATATACATCGGTATTGATGACAATGGAAATGTCATTGGCTTAAAAAATGCCAAAGACAATAAAGCATTAACTCTATAGATTAGATATATATCCTCTGTCCATTATATAAATTGATTTGTAATCTTTCGTTATTTCTTTATCATGCAATAGGTGTTCTAAAGCACTTTTATTTTCACTGGTTCTATATGGAGATATAAAACCCTCAATTATATATTTATTTAGTACATCATAACTTGTTGATACTGTAGCTCTTGCTATAGTATCATCTTTGTTTTTAACTTTTGTTCCAACAATGCCATATATTTTCTTTGCTTCTTTAGTATTTGGTATCTCAAAATCACTTCCATCAATTGCTTTTAATAAGTATCCTTTATATAATTTAACTTCATCTTTATGTTCCTGATAAAATAATTTTAAATAGTCATTATTTAATAATATGAATACTTCTGGATTTAATTTTAATCTTTGATCTAACAATGATTGATTTGATATATTTTTATCTTCATTTATATCATCATAAAAATTATTTATTTCCATATTTGTACTTAACCCTTTCTTATTTAATATATATTTTATAAGTTTTTTGAATTCCATTTTTCTTTCTCTAACAAAACTATTTTTAGTTAATCTTCCAACATTTTTTAATTCATTTGAATTTATTTTATTTCTAATTAATTCAATTCCTTGTTTATTAAATTTTACCACTAATTTGACTCCTTTTATTCTACTTATATTTTAACATTTATCCATAATAAAAAACACATAATCTCTTATGTAGTTTCTTAAACTGATGACATTGAGGATGACCTTTGGAAACCATATCATGCTTATCACCACTTTCATTGCTAAAGCATATTTTTATTTTCAAATTTATTAATGAAAATAAATTTTGTCAAAATATTAATTCAATTCTTTTATTAGAATGAAATTTATAGTATAATGAATTTGGGAGTAATAACACTTGTGGTAGTATGAAGTGAAAAGTAATTATTTAGTAACTATTGATGAACCAAGAATACAAGAAACTTGTGATGCTTATTTTAAATGGAAAGATTTGAATACATATGTCAAGAGTCTTGTTTCTCGCGGTATTAATATGCCCGATGCTATAAGTGAACCAATGGGATGCTACTGTCTCGGACTTTTATGGAATAAAAGTTCTGGTGGGGATGCACAAGCAAAAGATGGTAGAAAAATTGAGTTTAAAGCAACTAGCAATTATGATTATGATTTAAGTAGTTTTGGTCCCGTATGTGAATTTGATGATTTAGTATTTTTAAGATTTAATTTGGATACTAATATGCTTTATGTCTATGATACAGGAATCAATTCTGATGAATTTAAAAAAATTAAATTATCACAATATGGAACCGTTGAGGACTATCAAAAACAAGGAAAGCGACCACATTTAAGTATTATTAAGTCAATTATAGAAGAAAAAGGATTAGAACCTACGGTTGTTTTTAATATTAGGCGTGGTCAAATCGAAAAGTAAAGAAAGGAAAAGTGTTTATTACTCTTTAAAAAGCACTCTTTCTACTGCGGCGCGCCGCATAAAAAGGAGGTATAAAATGTATAAAATATGTAGTTTGTTTGCTGGAGTTGGTGGAATAGATTTAGGCTTTTTAAACACAAAAAAATGTGAGATTGTTTATGCAAATGAATATGATAAATATGCAGTTCAAACTTACGAATTAAATTTTAAAAATAAAGTTGATTGTAGAGATATTCATGAGGTTAAAATGAATGAAATTCCTGATTTTGATATAATGGTTGGTGGTTTTCCCTGCACATCTTTTTCGGTCGCAGGATATCGAAAAGGATTTAGTGATGATAAAACTGGAGATTTGTTTTTTGAAATGGAAAGAATTTTTAAAGAAAAAAAACCACGTGTTATTTTTTTAGAAAATGTAAAAAATTTAGTTGGACATGATTATGGAAAAACGTTTGCAACTATAATTGACAGATTGGAAAAAGCAGGATACAAAAACAAAATAAGTTTTCAAGTGTTAAATGCTTGTGAATATGGCAATATTCCACAAAATCGTGAAAGAATATATATTGTTGCATTTAAAAATAAAAAGGATTATGAAAAATTCAGAATGCCAATGCCTATTCCATTAACCCAAACTATAAAAGATGTATTTGATTTTAAAAATAAAGTTGATGAAAAGTATTATTATACTGCTGGTAAATATAAAGGGGATATGTATAATATACTTGTGGAGTCTATGAAAGATGACGATACAGTATATCAATGGCGAAGAAAATATGTTAGAAAAAATCAAAGTAATCTTGTGCCTACTTTAACAGCAAATATGGGCGAAGGTGGACATAATGTTCCTTTAATAAAAACAAAATATGGTATTAGGAAATTAACACCTATTGAATGTTTTTACGCCCAAGGTTATCCAAAAAATTATAAATTACCAAAAAAAATGAGTGATGCTAAATTATATAAACAAGCAGGAAATAGTGTTGCGGTTCCAGTCATTGAGCGAATTGCAAAAAATATAATAGAATCTATGGAAAATAATTAAATTTGTGATATACTTATTATAGAAATTAACCTTAATAAAAATTTCCAAACGTGTACACTATGGCACCATTGGGAAATCTGTTCGAACTTTTCGAACTTTTGATATAGGAATCAATCAGAAACGGTTGATTTTTTTGTTTTCAAAAAAGTTATAGGAAAGGTTGGTGGCAATGATTAATGCAATTAAAAAGAAATTAATATGGAAGAATCTTTAAAGAAATGATTAGAGATTATATGTGATTTTAAAGAATGACGATCAAGAACTTTAAAAAATACTAAAAAATGTGGTATATTAGTAAATAATTTAGGAGATTTTTTATGAAAAAAGAAGAGTTTGATAAGACAAAAGAAGAATTAGAAAAAGAAATTCAAAAGAATAATGAACAAATTAGGATAAATGATGAAAGAAAAAGAATGGCTAGAATTAATCAGGTTGAATATAAAGCATATATGATGGTGATATTTTCTATGCCTCCCTATATAGCATTATTAATTTTGTTCTCATCATTAACTCAAAATGGAGTTATGGCATCTCTAGCCAAAATTCTTCCTATGAAATATTTTCCTCTTATTTTTGCGGGGAGTTGTATAGGGTTAGGAAATATTGGAAGAAAAATTTTAGAACAAAAATTTAAAATCAAAGAAAGATTACGGTCTTTTACAACAGCTAGGACAGAAACGGAAAAAATAGTAGAAGAAATAAAATGTACAATAGAATTAGAAAAAGCCAGAAATAGAAATGAGGTTGTTCAGCGAACACTAAAATCGTTAAATTCAAGTCAAGCGATTTTAGATTTTCTATCTTGTCAGTATGGCATTAAAGAAAAGGAATTGTTACAAACTAAAGAAGAGTCCAAAAAAAGATTTGAAGTTTTTTCTAATCTTTTAAAAGAGGAATATAAAAGGTTAGATACCTTGACTACTCAAAAAATTTTATGCGAAAAATTTGGAATAGTAAGAGATAAATTAGAACAAGCAACAAATATTTTTGTATCAGTAATGATGGGTGCGATGCTTACTATGATCTATGGAGCCGCACCACTTATATTGGTAAGTAACTATATTTCTTTTTCAGGAATTTTGAACTTTTTGGTACCGCTTGTTCTTGGTGCATTAGGTGCTAGTGGGTATATGATTAAAAAAAATAAGGATTATATGATTGCTTTTAATCATTTAAATAGCACATTGGTGGAAAACTCGTTACCAGCTAAAATTACTAATTCTTTTAAAGAACAAAAAGATATTGATTTTAAAATCAAACAAAAAATAAGAGAAATTAGTATTCTCAAAATGCAATTACAAGTGCAAAAAAGAGTTATGGAATCCTTTAAAGAAGATAGCAAGGAAAACGCACAAATAATGGAGCAAGTTTTGTCAAAAAGTCACAATAATGAACCAGCTCTTGCGGGTAAAAAAGTGACTATTTTGGAACCAGTTCAAGATGATTTAGTGGGGTTTTCAGAAACAGATATATCATTGGAACCCGAAGAAAGAGAAGCTATATTAGTATTAAAGAAAACAAAAAAATAATTAAAATTTTTTGCGATTTTAAAGTTTTAAATACCTATTGTATTTGAACAAGATTCTCTAAAAAACAATAATAAGGAATTTATAAATGCGTGTAAAGGGTAGATGAATGACATAGAATGAGTAAAGATTGATTAAATAATTTGTATTTTGTATGATTTATACGAGAGGGGATTTAAAATGAAGTTATATTTTCAGTTACTGAAAATGTTATTTAATAAATTTGTTTTAAGAAAAAATAATGGAATAGTAATTAAAGAATTTTCAGAAAAAATGGGTGTAGTTTATATCAAATTGGCTCAAATGTTAGCAACGCGAAATGTTGGCAGTGTGTTTACGGAAGAAGATCGGAAAATGCTATCAAGTATTTGTGATAATTGTAACCCTATTGATTATATTGAAATTGAAGAAATATTACAGCGGGAATATGGAACAAATTTGGAAAACATATTTCGTTATATCGAAAAGAATCCGGTTGGGTCTGCATCTGTTTCACAGGTTCATAGAGCTATTCTTAACACTGGAGAGGAAGTTGCTATAAAAGTAAAAAGGAAAGATATAACAAAAACGATAAATGAAGATATAAAAAGAATAAAAAAAATGGTTCATCAATTTGGAAAATTTGTGGATTTTAATAATTTTGCTGGCGGAGATCATGCTTTGGATTTGTATTTGGAATGGATTAAACAAGAGACAGATTTTGTGCATGAAAAAGAAAATATTAAAATTTACCAAAATTTTGCAGATAGTGTTAATGGGAAAGTTCATAATACGAAAAAAATTAAAGTTCCCAAACTTTATGAAAATTATTGTACAGATAATGTAATTGTTATGGAATTTATTAGAACACAAACTATTAATAAATTAGAATTAATTGAGGAAAATAAAGAAAAAATTACTACTGCTTTAAATAGCTATATTCTGTCAAGCTTTTGGGCTTTGCTAAATGATCAACAAATTGTTTTTCATGGAGATCCTCATAGTGGGAATATTTGTATTGATGAAGAAGGGAATATTTGTTTTTTGGATATGGGCCTTTTATGTATTTTAAGTGATAGTGATGCGAAATTATGTAGAGAGTTCTTTCTATCTGCATATATAGGAAATTATGAGAAATTATATCATATGTTGGTTTCCTATGGAAAAATGGATGAGCAGAAAAAGCTATCGTTTAAAGAAGAATGTAGAAAATATTGTGAAGAAGTGAAGGGAAAAGAAGTTACTCATTATTTTGTTGAAATGATGAATGTTTGCTTAAAATATGAATTTGTTCCACCAGATTTCTTATTTAATATGGCTAAAGCATTTGTCTGTTTGAATGGAATTAGTAATTTTTCAGATAATAAATGGATTGCAAGGGATCTATTACAAGAACAGATCATAGAATTTTTATTAAAAAGAAGTTTAAATGATTGTAAAGAAATTGCAATAGATAGTTTATCCATAGTGCCAAAAATGATTGAAAATATTCCTCAATATGGATTAATGAATACCATTGCTAAAGTGACTTCAAACCGTGTACTTAAAAAGGATGTAAAAAAAACTTTAGAGAATTTACAAGAAATTTTAGTATTAGTTAAAATGACTTATTCTGAAGAAATATTTCAAACAGAACAGAAAAGAACTAGACACTTGTGAATAAAAAGATCATAGAAAAAGTAATAAAAGTACATTTTTATTAGATTTGGCATAGATTATATTGTGATATTTATGAAAAAGAAAACTTCTATTATTATTTTAACTTATAATAATTTAGCTTTAACAAAGGATTGTATTGAAAGTATAAGAAAATATACTGATAGAGCTTCTTACGAGATAGTAGTAGTTGATAATAATAGTGTAGATGATACCCGAAATTGGCTTAGAGAGCAAAAAGATTTAATTGTTGTTTATAATGATGAAAATGTAGGTTTTCCGAAAGGCTGTAATATTGGCATTAAGGCATCCTCTAAAGAAAATGATATTTTGCTTTTAAATAACGATACGATTGTTACGACAAATTGGCTTAATAACTTACAAACTTGTCTTTATAGTGATCAAAAAATTGGAGCGGTAGGTGCGGTTTCAAATCATGGAGCGAATTTACAAGCTTGTGATTTTACCTATGAAAACTTTGATGAGATGCAAGAGAAAGCTCAGAAGAATAACATTAGTGATGCTAGTAGATGGGAAGAAAAGCTTTGTTTGATTGGATATTGTATGCTTATTAAAAGAGAAGTAATGGATAAACTCGGTGGATTAGATGAAGGATATACGCCTGGTTATATTGAAGACAATGATCTGTCATTAAGAATCATAGAGTTAGGCTATAAACTTTATTTATGTCATGATGCGTTTATTCATCATTATTTAGGAACGGCTTTTCGAAAAGATGAACAGAAATTTAATCAACTCATTTTTAAAAATCGTGCTTATTTTGAACAAAAGTGGCAATTTAATGTTTTTACTTTTGATCACCATAAAAATTTATCGTTATTTTTAGCCCAAGATCCTCAAGAAATACTAGATTATCATTGTGAAATCGGAAGTTCCTTATTAAGAATAAATTATCTTTTCCCTAACGCTCATGTTGTAGGTGTAGAAAACGATTCTACAAAATTATCTATTTCTAAAAAAATAGGAGAAGTTACCGATGATATAACAAAACTTCCTAAAAATTCATTTGATACTATTTTTATTGGAAATTCTTTAGAAGAAATAGATACTCCTTTGCTTTTTCTTCATGAAGTAAAAGAGTATTTAAAACCTGGTGGATACCTTATTGGAGAGTTTTCTAATATTAATAGTATTAAAAATATTTGTTTGTTATTAAAAGGGGCATGGTATTATCAAAATTTTCAAAAACAAAATCATTTTACAAAAGACGATATCTTAAAAATGTTCATGGAAGAGGGATATATTAATGGTTATTTTTATCCTTTTTCGAAAGAGTTCAATGAAGAAGAAAACGAAGTTTTTCAAAAATTTTCTTTGGAAAATGCTATGAAGAATATATATTATTCTTTTCGGTTTCAAAAAACTTTTTCTTAAAGAACATCAACATCTGTTTCATCATCTGATGCGATTTCAGTAAGGATGTAGATCAATCCGCCAATTAAAAATAAACAAGCGGCAATGAAATTGGCATTGGTTATGATCATACTTTTAATAGTTGTATGTTGTTCTCTTTCTTTAAAGCGGGAATAGGTTAATAAAACAAAGTATATGTAAACGAAAAAGACCGTAATAAAGATTGCTATATTGATTGTTTTAAAAACTTTTTTAGATAATTTGTTTCCTTTTAATAAATAATCTCTTTCAAAAAAATTGGCAATTAAGGCAAAAGAAGCAAGGAAAAGATAGGTGATCCAAATCCAATCTTCGATTCGTATTTCTTTTAAAGTTTCTGTGACTTTATTCATTTGTTTAATTATATGCCTTTGTTTTTTCTTTTATGTTTCTTTCATTTATGATAAGATATTTTTGAGGTGGAAAATGAAGAATAAATATCAAAGAATGAATAAAGAAGAAAAAAAGAAATGTAAAGAATTTTATTATAATACTCCTAAAGGAAAAGAAATGCGAAAACGACTAAATCGCTTAACTGTTATTGGAATTATTGGAGTTTTATTCTCGGCTTTTTTAATTATAAGTGGCTATATTTCTAATGAAATTGGTTGGGCAACTTGGGTAATGAGTGGAATTTTATTTGTTTTTTCTTTCATTTTTATTATTGGGGCGATTCGTTTACGTGGACAGTGTTTAAAC
Organism: uncultured Bacilli bacterium; assembly: GCA_944363605.1. Lineage (GTDB taxonomy): Bacteria > Bacillota_I > Bacilli_A > RF39 > UBA660 > Ventrenecus. Next base: position 4,040 of record CALVUM010000047.1, on the reverse strand, counting down.
CAATATGCTGTTTCAAAAATGAAATAATAGTAAAATACTTAAGTGAATATTAAGGAGATATTTGTTTGACAAGTATCCTTTTTTTTGATAGAATTACTTTGTTTTGTAAGGCAATTAGCTTTTATCAAAACCGCTCGGAAAAGGTTTTTAAACGAGTTTAATCGTACCTTTAAGGCGCGTCTTAAATTTATAAAGGAGGTAAGAAATGAAAGCTATATTTGTAACAGGTGGAAAACAATATTATGTTTCTGAAGGCGAGACAATCTATGTTGAAAAATTGCCAAATGAAGTTGGTAGTGATGTAGAATTTACAGAAGTTTTGTATGTAAATGGTAAATCTGGAAATCCAACTGTAAAAGGCGCAAAAGTTATTGGAACTGTTGAAAAACACGGTCGTCAAAAAAAGATTGTTGTTTTTAAATATCGTCCTAAGAAAAAATATCGTAAAAAACAAGGACATAGACAACCTTATACAAAAGTTACGATTAAGAGTATTGTTGGCTAATGATACGTGTTTTAATTAAAAAAAGAAAAGGAAATTTTGAAGAGATTCAAATTCTTGGACATGCAATGTATGATGATTATGGTAAAGATATTGTATGTGCGGGAGCATCAACTATTTTTATCACAACTGTAAATGCCATTTTGCGGTTTAATAAAAAAGCGATTAACGTAGAAGAAAAAAAAGATTTCGTTTGTATGCAAGTCTTACAATCGAATGAAATTATTACTATTCTTTTAGATAATATGGTTGATTTATTTGTGGAGCTTTCTTCAAAATATCCAAAAAATATAACAGTTAGAGAGGATGAGTACAATGAATAAGATGTTTTTAAATCTTCAATTATTCGCTCATGTTAAGGCTCAAGGTTCTACTGATAATGGTAGAGATTCAGCTGGTCGTAGATTAGGTGCAAAAGCAGCTGATGGACAGACTATTCGAGCTGGAAGCATTATCTATCGCCAAAGAGGAACAAAAATTTATCCAGGAACAAATGTTGGAATGGGTAAAGATCATACTTTATTTGCCAAAATAGATGGTGTTGTTCGTTTTGAGAGATTAGGAAGAGATAAAAAGAAAGTAAGTGTTTACGAAGTACAAGCGTAAGCACTTTTTTTAATTTTGTCAATGTTAATTAAAATTTCTTGAAATACCATAGGCAAAATGTTACCCTTTATATAGGATAGTCTAGTAGATATAATTTAATTAGATATTTTAAGGAGGCAAGAGAATAGAAAGATTTTAAAAAAATAGAAAGATTTAATATAAAAAATAGGAGATGATAACATTTGTTTTATAAAAAAGAAGCAGAAGATGTATTACAAGAGTTAAATACATCGAAAGAGGGATTAAATCAGAAAGAAATTCAAGAAAGAAGAGGAAGATATGGTAAAAATGAACTTCCTAAAAAGAAAAAAGAAACTATTTGGCATATTTTCTTTAGTGAATTTAAAGATCCAATCATTTTGTTATTGATGGTTGCTGTTTTAGCATCTTTTCTTGTTGGGGAAGCCATGGATGCTTTTGCGATATTATTTATTGTTCTTATAGATGTATGTATGGGAGCTTATCAAGAAAATAAAGCTAGTAAAACCGCTGAAGCTTTGGCAAATTTAGTAAAGACAAGAGTATCTGTTATCAGAAGTGGCAAAACGATGATAATTGATGCTGAAGAACTGACTGTTGGCGACATTATTCTTTTAGAAAGTGGAGATAAAGTAAGTGCGGATATTCGGCTTTTAGAAACCTATAATTTAAAAATCAATGAGTCTGTTTTAACGGGAGAAAGTACCGAAGTATATAAAACGTCTGCTGTTTTGTTAGAGGAGAAATTAACTATTTCTGATCAAAAAAATATGGCTTTTTCAGGAACGACAGTTGTTAGTGGACGTGGTAAAGGTGTTGTCGTGGGAATTGGGCTAAAAACAGAAATTGGAAAGATTGCGGATAGTATGAATCAAACGAAAGAAGAAAAATCGCCACTTACCATTCGAGTTGAAAAATTATCAAAACAAATTAGTGCGCTCGTGCTTATTATAGCTATAGTAATTGCCACTGTACTGATTATAAAGGATGTTCCTTATGATGAAATATTTTTAAGTGTTATTGCTCTTGCGGTATCTGCAATGCCAGAAGGACTTCCACTTGCTCTTACTATGGCTCTTACGATAGCCTCTAATAAGATGGCCAAGAAAAATGTAATTGTAAGAAAATTAAATGCAGCTGAATCATTAGGAAGCTGTACAGTGATTGCCTCTGATAAAACGGGAACCTTAACCATTAATGAACAGACTGCAAAAAAAATTGTTTTTTCAGATAATAGAGAATTTCTAATTGGAGAAAATAGTATTGAAAATCAAAATGGTCTTCTATTTTCTGATAAAAAGGATATAGATGAGCTAGCTTTTTTAGGTGCAATTAATAATGAAGCAAGTATTGAAGATGGCCAAAAAAAGGGCGATGCTATTGATGTAGCTTTTTTGTTACTTGCTAAAAAATTAAACATTACTTGTGATGATGGGAAAATTCTTCATGTCCTTCCTTATGAATCAGAAAATAAGTATTCTGCAGTATTTTATGAACAAGATGGTGAAGTTTATGCAACAGTAAAAGGTTCTTTAGAAACTGTTTGTTCATTTTGCTCTAAAATTGATGAGAAAATTTTAAATAATCAAAATGAATCTTTAGCCAAAGAGGGTTATCGAATGATTGCTTTAGCAAGTGGAAAAGTTCCTAAAAAAAGTGAATACACAGCCGATGATTTAAAAAAATTAACTTATAAAGGAATGGTGGCTTTTATTGATCCAATAAGAAAAGAAGCAATTTCTTCTATTAAAGAATGTCGTGAAGCTGGTATTAAAGTACTTATGATTACAGGAGATCATCCTTTGACAGCTTTTTCTATTGCTAAAGATATGGGCTTAGCTAGCAAAGAGAATGAGGTGGCTACTGGATTAGAATTGGAAACAGAATTTGCAAAAGGAGAAGAAAGTTTTGATGCCTTCGTTAAAAATAAGCGGGTTTTCGCTAGAGTGACGCCTATTCAAAAGCTTCATATTGTCGAGTCTTTAAAAAGACAAGGTGAATTTGTTGCTGTAACAGGAGATGGTGTAAATGATGCTCCTGCATTAAAATCGGCAAATATCGGAGTTGCCATGGGAAGTGGAACGGATATTGCTAGGGAAACCGCTGATATGATTATTATTGATGATAATTTTACCTCTATTGTAGCAGGCGTTATGGAAGGAAGAATTGCCTATGCAAACATCCGAAAAATTATTTATTTTTTGATTTCTTGTGGATTAGCAGAAGTTATATTTTTTCTTATATCGATTCTTTTAGATCTTCCTATGCCACTTGTAGCGATTCAATTACTTTGGTTAAATGTTGTAACGGATGGTATCCAAGATTTTGCTTTATCTTTTGAAAAAGGAACTAAAGATATTTTGAAACAACCACCTATTAAACCTCAAGAAAGTATTTTTAATAAAACCTTACTTTCAGAAATCGTGGTTGCTGGAAGTATTATAGGGATCATTGTTTTAGGTGTATGGTACTATTTGATTAAAGGAATAGCTATGGATACAGAAATAGCAAGAGGCTATATTATGTGTTTAATGGTATTTATTCAAAATATTCATGTCTTTAATTGTAGAAGTGAAGAAAAATCTGCGTTCTCAGTACCATTAAAAAACAACCGACTTATTGTAGTAGGCGTAGTGGGTTCGATAATTCTTCAATTTATTGTTATGGAAGTCCCTTTTTTATCTGGTTTTTTACAAACTTCTTCTATCCCAATAGTCCATTTGATTTACTTATTTTTGATTGCTGGTTCGATATTAGTATTAATAGAAATCTATAAAAAAATTAGACTTTCTTTAAAAAGGTGAAATATAAAAAATACGTAAACTCATCAGGATAAACGCATGAGAAATTGTGCGTTTTTTATGTTAATATATATGTAAGGAATAAAAAGTGGTGATAATAGAATGGCAAAAAAATCAAAAAAACTAGAGGAAATAAGAAATATGGTAAAAGC
>CALVUM010000046.1 GCA_944363605.1 uncultured Bacilli bacterium | reverse complement strand
AGCAAAATATCAATGATTCAAGTAAAGTAATCATAAAACCAAATGTCATTTCGTGGCGAGGAATACAGGCTGCGAATGCATTCTATAGTTCATATAATTACAAACGAGAATTAGATAGTCATATGATAAAGAATACGGAATGGGGAGCAGTAGCTTACCTACAGCATAGTGCCTATGGAAGTAGTACAAGTGTAAGACTTAATAATAGTTCAGTTTATATGACAGGTAAAGCTGCCAACAATGAACCAACCTGTGGTTATACAACAACTAATGAAGAATGTAATCATTATTGTAATGATGGAAGTTGTAATACAGCATATCCAACTAGTATGCTAGCAAGTACAACCGGAAACATAAGTGGAATTTATGATATGAGTGGAGGCTCTTGGGAATATGTGATGGGGGTCATGATAGATGAAAACGGAGAGCCAATGAGTGGGTATAATAGTCAACTAAATTCAGGTTTTAATGGAGTCTTATCGTGTCCAACTTGTGATGATACATCTGGAATAAGCACGATTACAAATGGTTTAAGTATTTTAAATCAGAAGTATCATGATAACTATAATTATTATACAAAAGCCTATGTATATCAAAATAATCTTTTAGGCGATGCCACAGGAGAAATGGGCCCTTATTCCAATGTGGTAAATATAACGGAATCAAGAGCCATAGGAAGTTGGTATAAAGATACTTCTTACTCAATAATCGATAAAAATCCATGGATTACTCGAGGTGGCAGTTTTAATGATGGAGAAAATGCTGGAATCTTTGCTTTTTCAAGTTTAAAGGGAAATACGGAAAATCATGTATCGTATAGAATAGTTATAACACCTTAAACAAAACTATGAAAAATTATAAAAAAGAATAAAGAGCAAAAGTTTAGATAATTACTAATATATAACAATATTGGGACTAAAAATAGTCCTTTTTTCATACATTTTTATAGGTGATTTCATGAAGAAAATCCTCTTTTACATATTAATTCTTTTTTTTCCAATAACCGCTCATGCCATAAGTGCAGAAAGCTATGTCGTTATGGATTATGATTCAGGTAGAGTATTATTAAGCAAAAATTCAGAGAAAGAAAAACTTATCGCGAGTACTACCAAAATCATGACTGCTATTGTCGCGCTTGAAAATGGAGATATAAATTCCACACGAAAAGTAGGTGAAGAGGTATTAAAGGCCTATGGAAGCGCCATATATTTAAGTTTAAATGAAGAAATAACTTTAAAAGACTTACTTTATGGGTTAATGCTTCGAAGTGGCAACGATGCAGCAATTGAAATTGCTTATCATATAAGTGGAAATATGGAAAAATTTGTTTTATTAATGAATCAAAAAGCTTATGAACTAGGAATGAGCAATACAAAATTTTTAAACAATCATGGTTTAGAAGAAAATGATGGCACCGGAAATACTTCTACAGCATATGACATGGCCATATTAATGCGTTATGCCTTAAAAAATGATACGTTTAGAGAGATAATTGCTACCGAAACTTACGAAGCAAAAACTTCTGGAAAAACCTATGTTTGGCAAAATAAAAATAAGCTTTTAAAAACTTATGAATATAATATAGGAGGAAAAACAGGATATACCCAAAAAGCCAAAAGAACTCTTGTAACGGCTTCTAAAAAAGACGACAAAACATGTATCGTTGTCACTTTAAATGATGGAAACGACTTTGCAGATCATAAAACATTATGTGAAGAAGTTTTTAAAAAGTATGAACGTGTAGCAATATTGGATAAAGAATCATTAATAATAGATACAGAAAATCCTCAAAAATACTATATTAAAAATGATTATTATGCATTATTGACAAAAGAAGAAATGGAAGACGTAAAAATTGATTTTAAAATAAACACGGAACAGAAAGAAGAAGAGGTAGGTGTAGCAGAAGTTTATTTAAATGATAAACTTTTAACCTCTGAAAAAATCTATCAAAGACTTGAAGAAGAAAAAAAAGAAAATTTTTTTCAAAAGTTTTTAAGGTGGTTGTTTAGATGGTAAGTATTATATGGCTCATCTTTATTGCAATAGGTTCATTTTTCTTTATATTTACAGGAAATATAGATATTTTAAATGAGGAAATATTAAAAGGTGGGGCTGGAGGAATCAAACTTTTAACAGAAATGCTTCCATTACTTGTTTTGTGGACTGGAATTATGCAAATTGCTGAAGATGCTCATTTACTTGATATTTTTGCCAAATTAGTACGTCCTGTTTTAAGTAAGTTATTTCCAAGTCTTCCAAAAGATCATCCAGCCCTAGGATATATTGCAAGTAATATAGCTGCAAACGCTTTAGGGTTAGGAAGTGCGGCAACTCCTTTTGGATTAAAGGCAATGGAATGTTTGCAAAAAGATAATCCAAAGAAAGATACCGCAACGGAAGCAATGATCACTTTTTTAGTATTAAATACAGGTGGAGTTACAATTGTCCCAACCACTGTAATTGCTCTTCGTTTAATGTACCAAAGTGCAAATCCATCTGAAATCATTATTACGAGTATTTTAGCTACTTTATGTTCAAATGTTTCAGGTCTTTTATTCGACTATTATAAAAGGAGAAAGAAAAAATGAATTTATCCAATTATATCGTGCCAGTTTTTGTGCTTTTTATTATTCTTTATGGCTATTATAAAAAAGTAAATATTTATGACTCATTCCTAGTAGGAGCCAAAAATGGCTTAATCACAGTGTTTAATATTGCCCCAGCTGTAATTGCCATGGTATTCGCTACAAATCTTTTTCTAAACTCTCATTTTTTAGAATTTGTTTTCTCATTCTTTAATCCCTTTTTAGAAGCTTTAAACATTCCTGTAAGTGTTTTACCTATGGCTTTGGTAAGACCAATTTCTGGCACAGCTTCCTTAGCAATTATGAGTAATATTTTTGAACTTTATGGTCCAGATTCCTTTGTTGGACGTCTTGCTTCTAATTTACAAGGATGTACAGATACAACAATTTATGTTTTAGCCCTATATTTTGGAACAATAAAAGTGACTAAAACAAAGCATGCTTTATCAGCAGGATTATTTGCCGATGCAGTTGGAATTCTTGCCGCATTTGTGATAACTTTTCTCTTTTTTGGATAAAAAATCGATTTTTTACAAACACCTTTAAATAAAGGAAAAAACAGCAAAAACAAGAACTAATGTTCGTTATAAGCGGTTAAAAAATTTGACATTTTAACATAAAGTATAGTATAATGATTTCACTTTCCGGAAAAGAGAAGGATGGTTTGAAATGAAAAAATTACCCTCGGTTAAAGCTATTTGTTTAGCCTTAATCGTAATATGTAGTATCCAGCTGATTTCATCAATTGTCAAAAGCATCACAATCTTATCAATGGATAGTGCAATATTTTCAACAGGAAATAAACTTGTTGAGTCAATCATGGTAAAGAATAAGCGTGCGAGCTTTGAAAAAATAAATTATGAAGATGAAAGTTTAAGACAAGAAATTGAAATTGTTAGCTTAAAAGCTTCTTCACCTGTTATTGTCTACGATGGTATGACGATGGAAGAACTTGCGGCGAAACTTGAGTTAAGCTTAAACAGTGATTTACAAGGTTATGGTATGAGTTTTGCAAAATACTCAATTGAGTATGGAGTAGATCCATATTTAGCATTAGCCATTACCTTACATGAAACAGGATGTACTTGGACATGTAGTAGTCTTGTAAGAAAATGTAATAATGTTGGTGGTATGAAAGGTTCAGGTTGTGGATCTTATGCATCATTTTCTAGCTTAGAAGATGGAATTGAAGCTATGATAAGAAACTTAGCAAACAATTACATTAATGTAGGTTTAACAACTCCGGAAACAATCGGTAGAAAATATGCTGCTAGTGAAATATGGCCAGTAAAAATAGAATATTATATAAATCAAATAAGAAATGCTTAGGAAACAATCCTAAGTTTTTTTAATATAAGTTATAAAAATAAATAATTATTTTCAATAAAGAAGACGATTTACAATCCCTATTTGGTACAAAAAAAATTTTGACTTTGTTATCAAAAACTAGTATAATAAATTCATGTATAGAATAAGAGGGTAGAATTATGAATATGAACAATGAATCAAATAATCAAAATTTTAATGGTGGCATAGAAAATTTAAACAACGGAAACAATAACATGATGAATCCAAACGGAATGTCAAATGTGACACCTATACCTAATAATCAAGGAAATAACACACCTAGTCCAAGTATGATCCCAAATCCTCCTCCAATGCCTGAACAAAATACGGGAAATGGGAATATTCCAAATCCAATGCCTATACCACCAGCTGGAGAAAGCATAAATTTAGAGCCAGCAGGAATGGTACCGCAAACGCCACCACAAGTGGATAATAATGTCGCGCAACCATTAGAAGCTACGTCTTTAAATGCGCAAACTATAATGAATCCAGCCCCAAATCAGATGGGAACAATGGACCAAAATAATATGGGAACAATGAATAATCCCAATCCAAATCCGATGAATAATCTTGGAACTGGAACCCCCAATCCCAATAACAACATTGATATGATGGGAGGAATTCCAGTACCACCTCCTATTCCAGAAGAACCTAAAAATAAAGGAAAGAAATTGCCAATTAATACACCGTTACTTATTATTTTAATTGTAGTTTTAATTGCAGCAATTGGATATGGAGTTTATTATTTTTTAACAACTAGTAAGTCAGCCTCTAATACGGTTACAGTAACACCAACTTTATCTGAATTAGAGTTAGGGGCAGAGATTGGTTCAGGAGCAGAGTTTTATGGACGTATTTCTCCAAGTTCCGCTGCAAGTAGTTGCACGGTTAATACGGATTTAGATACATCAAAAGTAGGAACATATGAGTATACAATAAATTGTAATGGAAAAACAACAGAACCTCATATTATAGAAGTAAAAGATACAACGGCACCTGAAGTCGAAGTAAAAGAAGTAATTGTGACTCCTGGAACAGCAGTAGAAGCAGATGATTTTATAGAGTCTGTTATAGACGAATCTGATGTGACTTTTACTTTTGAAGAAGATATAGATACTAGTATTGAAGGAGAATATGAAGTAAATATAATAGCAAGTGACGAATATGAAAATACAACAACGGTAGTTGTGCGTTTAATTGTTGATGAAAATGCTCCACAAGCATTCATGTACTGTGAAAGAGATGAAAATACTGACCAAACAGCTACAGCATATTCTACATATCGTTTTGGAATTGATAATCAAGGATTACTCTATAATAGTAAAAAAACAATTACCTATGAATTTGATACAGAAGCTGATTATTTAGTAGCAACTGAAACTATTGAAGCAGATGGTTCATTAGACGGATATGAAGGAAAAATATACATGGATGATGATAACTATCTAATAACCATTACTGTTGATATGAATGAAGAAGATTTAGCAATAGATTTTAATCTAGACACATTCCCTACTGGAGAAGGAGATATTGAAGGATTATTTGAGAATCCTTGCGAATACGCAGAAGAGTAAGCATAAGCTTACTTTTTTTTAGCATTTTTTTAAGATGTGCATAAACTAGATTAGGAGGAAAAATATGAAAGTAATTGTTTATGCTATTGCTAAAAATGAAGAAAAATTTGTGGATCGTTGGGTAGATTCTATGGAGGAGGCAGATGATATTATCGTTTTAGATACAGGTTCTACAGATAAAACCGTTGAAAAATTAAAGAAAAGAAATGTCAAAGTTTATGAGGAAAAAATCTATCCATGGCGTTTTGACACTGCCAGAAACGAATCCCTTGCAAAAGTTCCTAAAGATGCCGACATTTGTGTTTGTACAGATTTAGATGAAGTATTTGTTCCAGGATGGCGAGCTACTTTAGAAAAATATTGGGAACAGGAGCATCCAACTAGAGCAAAATATACATTTAATTGGAAATTAGATGAAAATAATAATCCACGTGTTACCTTTTTATCTAATAAAATTCATAATAGGACAGATTATCACTGGCAGAATGCTGTTCATGAAGTTTTAGCCAGTAAAAATGAAGAAAAAGAAATCGAGATACCGATCACTTTAAATCATTATCCCGATGCAACAAAATCACGAAGTTCATATTTACCATTATTAGAAATAAGCGTAGAAGAAGATCCAGAAAATGATCGTAATCTTCATTATTTAGGAAGAGAATACATGTATTATAGTAGGTGGGATGATTGTATTAGACTTCTTCACCAGCATTTAAATTGTAAAAACGCAACTTGGAAAGACGAAAGATGTGCATCAATGAGATTTATGGGGCGAGCATATCAGGCTAAAGGATATCTAGAAGAAGCCGAGAACTGGTGGAAATTGGCCATTAATGAAGCTCCTTATCTAAGAGAAGGATACATTGAGTTAGCAAGTCTTTATATTACAGAAAATAAATATAATGAAGCTTATGAACTCTTAAACCAAGCTTATCAAATAAAAGAAAAAAGTAAATCCTATATCAATGAAGAGTTTGCTTGGAATGATGCATTTTATGATCTATTTTCTCTGGCTGCATTTTACACTGGACATTACAATGAAGCGATTTCCTATGTAAAAACAGCCATCGAAATGAATCCAAAAGAAAAAAGATATCAAGACAATTTAAATCTTATGATACCTTATCAGATAGATTAATTTTTTTTGCATGAATAACAAGCCGTTCGTTATTACCCGTACAGGTAGATAAAGTTAGTAAAAAATCATCATGCGTGACAGAAACATCAAAATTATGTATACTACGTGCTCGAGTCATAGAAATATACTCATCCTTTTCTTCATCACTGCTAAATGATACTTGCAAATAATCGCTAGTTTTAGGAATAGTATAGATTGAATAGATTTGCCATTTCATAGACTCATACATTGTGTCAAAAGTTATTACCAAATTCTCAGGATTTGTGTACCAAGAAGAATTTAAAGCACGATGTAAAGTCCCAAACATAACGCCACTATAATACATATTATGCCCATAAATAATGGTGTTATCATTTAACTTTTTATCAGAATTTCGAAAATCCATAAAAATCCAACCATTTTTATCATCTTCTTGATATAAATTCTTTTTTAAATAATATTGATTATCATCGGCTGTAACTACTGGATAATCCACATTAGTATTATTAACTTTAAGATATCCTATGACATCAGGATTAATAGTTGTTAGAGAAGCTATATAAGGATTTTTAATAATTAATCCATCAACAGTTTCTACATTTTCTTCAAAATTTCCATTTTCAATTACCGAAGCTACTTCGTCTTGAATTAAACTAACTTCCTGCATAGCATAATAATTTTGAATGAAAATATAACTAACAGAACCCATAATAAAAAATACAATTAATAATCCACAAAGTTTTAATGTATTTAAACAAACTTGTTTCATGAGATTATTCTCTAAATATTCTTGAGAATAAACCAAATCAATAATAAGTTTGTTTTTTTTATACTTTTTATTTAAATTTTTTAAATACAAAATATCTTGAGAGGTATTTATATTAATATTTAATCTAAGTAAAACATTTTTAAAATGATAATTTTTTAAATTTTCTAAAACAAATTCTAAATCTTCACGATCAAAGAGAAAAAAATCAATAATTTTTAAATATCGATTAATTTTAAAAAAGGTAAGGATATCCTCTCGATCTTCTATAGATAATTTTTGATAAATCTTAATTTGTTTTTTGTAATATATTTTTGAATAATCCTGTAAATCATTTTGTTGCATCAATTGGGAAATATAAAAAACTTCACTATGAGTCGTCACTTTAATATGATGATTGTCTAAAAAATCAAAGGCAAAGTTTGCTATAGAATAACAATCAAGTTCATGAATGTTTTTATAATGAACCAATTCCTCACAAAAAGTAAAAGAAATAGTTTCATTTTTTTTAATTTTAATTTTATTAACAGAAGTATTTTTAAAAAAAGAAAGCAAAAAACTAGCAATTTCTAAATTTTGGAAAACAAGTGTATCAATGTGATTCATCGCGCATAATTCACGAAAAAAAGGAATAACAATTTTTTGATTCTCCAAAATATAATCATCTGTAAAAACAAGTTCACTATCACTAATGATATTGGTGTTCATTAAATCTTCTCGAATGGTATGATTACGTTTATAAGAAAAAAACAAAGAAGAATTTTGAATCAAAACTAGAATTTTTTTCAAGATTTATCACCACCAATTCATTCTACTATATTATAATACCATATTTTTGCAAAATTATTGTAAAAAAAGAAGAAATATGTAGAATTTTGGTATTTTTATGTTATAATAAAGCCATAATATGAAAGGAAAAGAGGTTTATAATATGAAAAAGAAAAGTCTTGTGTTGAGCATTATTATGTTATTATGTGTAGCATTTTGCCCAGCTGTAGCAAACGCTGCTAGTGGTACGGTTTTTGGCTCAAGTGTAACTGTATCTGATTCAATGGATTTATCAAATACTACATTAAATGGAAATCGAGTAAGTATTGCAAATAATGGAACAAATACAGTCATTTATTTAGGGTTACAAGTTTCTTCTGGGACCATCACTCAATATAATGCAACTTTAAAGTTAGGAAATTCGAATTTTACATTTAGAAGTTCAACAAGAAGTTCAGGTTGGAGTGGAACAATTACTCAAGATGAAGCAGATCCTTCAATTGTTCATGTAAGCTTAACAAATGCTAGTGGAGTAACAACGGGTCTTCATCAAGTAGCTACAATTCGTTTAAATGTGAATGAAAGTGCATCATCTACAGAAACTTGCCAAATTGATTTAGAAGTAGCATCTACGACTAATCCTGAAAACCCAACATGTGAAATAGTTGATGGAAAGTATTATGACGATAATGGTGTAGAAGTAACTAAAGAAGAATATGAAGAAATTTGTTTGAATCCAGAAAACCCTCAAACAGGCTCATTCTTACCATATGCGGTTATTATTGGTGGAATTGTTGTCGCAATAGGCTTATACATGTTTACAAAGAAAAACAAAATATATCATATATAGAAAGAGGCAATAGCTTCTTTTTTTTTTAAAAATTTAAAATTTATACCAATTTAAAAAATCTGTAATTTATAAAGAACGAATTACGATATTTAATTAGACAAATTTTTAAAATTAGTTCTTTTTTTCTTGTAAAAACTAGTAAATTGGCAATTTGACCTCTCATTTTTCTTTTGATATAACGGATTTGGAAAAGGAGAGGAAACAATTTTGAAATCAAAAATAACCGAAATTAATATGCTAAATGATGCGATGTTTAAAAGTGTCATAAGGAGT
>CALVUM010000045.1 GCA_944363605.1 uncultured Bacilli bacterium | reverse complement strand
TTTATCGAGGTCAAAATGATATTTTTGGTGCATCTTATACTGCCGAAAAAATATTTTTTGAAAATTTATGGATGGAATTAAATATTAAAAGTATTATTTTACTTCCCTATAATGTTTCTACTATAGTGAAATGTACTTCTTCCAATACCACTGCTATTTGTTCAAATACAAGTTTGTTAAGTTATTTAAAAACTTTAGATGATAAAGATGTGAATGGCTATCGTTTGGTAATCGAGTATGCTATGGATAATAGTGGTAATGCTTGTACAACTTCTTCGGGTTGTTTTAATTATTATTCGAGTGTAATGTTGGAAAAGGAAATGTTTTTGAAAGATCAACTTCAAGCAATGGAAAAAGTAACAAGTGGTACGGGGTTATATGAAGTACCTCATTCTGGAATGGAAAATGCTGAGTTTAATAAGACAGAATTACGATATGCTGGAAAAAATCCTAATAATTATGTGTTATTTAATAATGAATTGTGGCGAATTATTGGACTTGTAAATACCTTAGAAGGCCAAAAGGTAAAAATAAGAAAGGCTACTGCACTGTCAGAAAAAAAGGTATATCATGCTGGTGTCAGCGGGATAAATGGAGCAGAAGGAATTAATCAGTGGGGGCCTAGTACTTATGAAGATGGTACAGCTTTTAATGGTGCTGATTTACAACTTTATTTAAATGGTGAATATTTTCAAAGTTTGACTGTAGAAGCTCAAAATATGATATCGGATACTACATGGAACACAGGTGCGGGAATTTATGGTACACATAATTTGACTAATGATCTTTATGTAGTAGAAAGAGGTGATTTAAATGGAAAAGGCTGTACAACGGGTACGTATTGCAATGATACTGTCGTAAGAACCACGAGTTGGGATGGGCATATAGCTTTATTTTATCCAAGTGATTATGGCTATGCCACAAGTGGTGGAAGTACTACAAGTAGAAATACTTGCCTTAATACGAGTTTGCAAGTTTGGAATAATGCGAATGTAAGTGATTGTAAAAATAATGATTGGTTACTCGGAGGCACTGGTTGGCAATGGACATTAACACCAGCGATTTCCCCTAATAAATCTTCTTTCTCTTTTGATTTTGAAGGATCTGGATATATGGATTGGACGCGTGCAAAGTATGCAGATATTGTATTTCCAACTGCGTATTTGAAAAATAATTTAAAAATAGTGAGTGGAACAGGAACAAGTTCGGATCCATTTATTTTAAATTTTTAAATGACTTAATAGGAAGTTAGCAAGTTTTCTTGTCTTGTAATGTGTGAAGGTTTTTGATACAATTAATGTGTACTTATGAGGTGTAATATGGAAAACACGACATTGTTTGATCTTTCTGTTTTAGAAAGCGCGAATGTTAAAAATGTCATCAAAGAGGTATGCAGTTTGTTAGAAGAAAGAGGATATAATCCACTTAATCAATTGGTAGGATATTTTATGAGTGGAGATCCTGGATATATTTCGAGCTATAAAGGTGCTCGTGATAAAATTATGAGTATTGAACGTTCTGAAATTTTAGCTTATATCTTAAAGGAATATTTGAAATGAGATATTTAGGATTAGATTTGGGAACAAAGACCTTGGGAGTTTCTATAAGTGACAAAACGAACACCCTTGCTTCTCCATATGAAACGCTTCATTTTAAAGAAAATGATTATTTAAGTGTTTTAAATAATCTTGAAAAGATTATTAAAGAAAAAGAAATTACAGATTTCGTGCTAGGTTTACCTAAAAATATGAATAATTCTTTAGGTTTTGCTAGTGAAAGAAGTTTGGAATTTAAAAAAATTCTTGAAGAGCATTTTTCTTTACCTGTTCATTTAGTAGATGAAAGATTAAGTACAGTTGAAGCGGAAAAAATTTTATTGTTTAGTGATAAAAGTAGAAAAAAAAGAAAAAAAGTGATTGATAATGTTGCTTCTTCTCTTATTTTGGATACATTTTTAAAAGGAAGGAAAAAAGAAAATGAATGAAGAAAAACCAGTAACAAATAGTGTTTTTACAATTAAAGATGAAAATGGAAAAAATATAGAATGTGAAATTTTGTTTACGTTTGAGTCTCCTGAAACAAACAAAAATTATATTGTGTATACAGATAATACGAAAGATGAAGTTGGCGCTTTGAAAGTTTATGCAAATATTTATGATAAAACTGGGAATAGTAGGGAATTGTTTCCTTTAGAGACAGAGGAAGAATGGAATACGGTTGAGGCTATTTTGGCTAAGTTAGAAGAAAAGGAAGAGAAGTAAATTCATGAAGAAAAAAATTGTTTTAATTGTTTTGCTTATTTTATTTGTTTTATTGTGTTCTTTAGGAGCTTTCTATGTATGGGGAATGGGGGCTGTTTCTACAGAAAATGAAATAAAAACTTTTGTGATTGAACCTGGAACTAGTAAAACTGATGTAGTGAAGAATTTAGAAAAAGCTGGGTTAATTCGCAATCAATATCCGTTGCTAGTTTATTTGTTTTTTAGTGGCGGGAATATTCAAGCTGGCGAATATGAATTAAGTACGAATATGAAACCAACTGATATGATCCAAAAATTTATTGATGGAGATATCCTTATTCATTCAATGCAAGTTACTTTGGTTGAAGGAAAAAGATTAACGGATTATGCAGGGGTCTTAGAAGATAGTTTGAAATTTACTGAAGAAGAATTTTTAGCTCAAGCAAATGATCGTGTATTTTTAGAAGAACTTGTTGTAAGTGGTGACTATTGGTTTTTGACGAATGAAATTTTGAATGAGGAAATCTATTATCCTTTAGAAGGCTATTTATATCCAGATACTTATGAATTTTTAGAAACATCTACTCCAAAGGAAGTAATTATTGCTCTTTTAAATCATACAGAAACAAAATTGGAACCTTATAAGACAACTATTTTAAATAGTGAATATACTTTTCATGAAATCTTAACTTTAGCTTCTATGATAGAAAAAGAGGCTAATAGTGAAAGTGATCGAAAAATGGTTGCTCAAGTATTTTTAACTCGTTTACAAGAAAACTGGTCTCTTGGAAGTGATGTTACTACTTATTATGGAGCACATAAGGAGATCGGTGTAGATGAATTAACTTGGAATGAACTCAATGATACGAATCCTTATAACACTCGTTTGACAGATGGGACGATGAATGGTAAACTACCTATTGGACCTATATGTAATCCAAGTATAGAAAGTATCTCGGCTACATTAAGTCCTAGTGATACCCATTATTATTATTTTGTTGCCAATGTTTGTACAGGAGAAGTCTTCTTTCAATCTACTAGTGAAGAGTTCTATCAGAAAAATATAGAATTAAGTAATAGTTGTGCGGCAAATTAAATAGAAAGAGTGAAGTTCATGAAAAATTTGATTATTGAAATGGAAGAATATGCTAAAGAAAAGAATATTCCGATTATGGAAAAAGACGGTATAGCGTTTTTAATGAAATTTATTAAAGCCAATAATGTTAAAAGTGTCTTAGAAATTGGAAGTGCTATTGGTTATTCGGCAATTTTGATGGCATCAAGTAGTTCTGATGTTAAAGTGACTACGATTGAACGGGATGAAACGAACTACATGGAATGTTTAAAGAATGTTAAGAAATGTTCTTTTGAACAAAAAGTTAATGTTGTTTTTCAAGATGCTTTAGAACTTAATTTGGCAGAAGGGACTCAATTTGATTTGATTTTTATTGATGCAGCCAAAGGACAATATATGAATTTTTTTGAAAAATATAAATATTTTTTAGCTCCTGGTGGAGCCATAATAACGGATAATTTAAAATTTCATGGTTATGTTGGGAAATCTGATACAATTGAAAGTAAGAACTTACGACAATTGGTAACTAAGATTGAAAATTATGTGGAATTTTTAAAAAATAATGAAGAATTTGATACCCATTTTTATGATGTTGGCGATGGGTTATCTGTGAGTGTGCGTAAAAATGAAAAATAAATTTTTGATTATTCCAGGTAAGTTTGCTTTAGAGAAAGTTTCGGGTTGTGACTTTCTTTTTCCTTTACAAGGTTTTTGTGTTGGAATCGAACGGACTTTTTCTTTAGAGAATATTCCGGATTCTTCCTATATTTATGTTAATCGGTTGCTTGATAAAAAAGGTATTGAAGACTTTAGGAAACTGCTTCCTCTTTTTTCCAAAAAGGTTAAAGGAATTGTTTTCGAAGATTTAGGTATACTAAATATTTTAAAAGAAAATGGTATAGATGTAGAAACTTGTTTTTATGGAACTCATGGGGTCTGTAGTTCTTATACTGCAAATAGTTTATTAACTGATGTGGACACGGTTATTCTTTCCAATGATATTACGAAAGAAGAAATAGAAAACATTTTAGAAAAAGTTACGAAAAAAGTAGGATTGTTTCTTTTTGGACATTTGCCTTATATGTATTCAAGAAGAACATTACTAACAAATTATAGTAAACATTTCTCTTTAGAAAACAAAAAGAAAAGAATTTTAAAAGAATCTGTAAGTAAAAAAGAATTTTTTGTTGTTGAAGATGAATTTGGAACAATGTTTTATGATTCATGTGTTTTTGACGGGAGAGTTTTATTAGATAAGGATGTTTCCTATTTTGTTATTGATCTTCATTTAGAAAATATTTTGAATATTAAAGAATTTATGGAAGACTTTTTTGCTTTAAAAGCATATCCTAATACAACTGATGGCTTTTTATATCGAAAAACTATTTATCGTTTACCGCCTAAAGGAGGTGTGAAGTGATTGAATTACTTGCTCCAGCAGGAGATTTAGAAAAATTAAAATTTGCTTTACATTATGGGGCAGATGCAGTATATGTTGGAGGACAAAATTATAGTTTACGGGCTAATGCGAAAAATTTTTCTTTAGAGGATTTAAAAGAAGGAGTAAATTATGCTCACTTTTTAGGAAAAAGAGTTTATGTAACGGTAAATATCGTTTTTCATGAGGAGGATGTTTTCGGATTAGAAGAGTATTTGAAAGAGTTAGATAAAATAGGTGTTGATGCGATTATTGTCAGCGATTTATATGTGGTTGATTTAGCTCATAAATTGAATTTATCTTTGGAAGTCCATTTATCTACACAGGCTAGCGTTTTGAATGCAGAAGCAGCTTTATTTTATAAAAAAAGAGGAGTCAAAAGAATTGTTCTTGCTAGAGAAGCAAATAAGTCAGATATAAAGAGTATTAAGGATGAAACTGGGTTAGATTTAGAATGCTTTGTTCATGGAGCAATGTGTACTTCTTTTTCTGGACGTTGTGTTTTATCTAATGTTGTTACGAATAGGGACGCGAATCGTGGAGGATGTGCTCAAGTATGTCGATTCACTTTTGATACGCCTGAAGCTCCTTGTTTTAGCATGACTAGTAAAGATTTAAATATGATTGAATTTATTGAAGAAATGATTCAAATTGGTGTGAATTCTTTTAAAGTGGAAGGTAGGATGCGTGGAATATACTATATCGCGACCGTTATTTTAACTTATCGAAGACTTCTTGATAAAATTCTTAATCATTCTTTAACAAGTGAAGAAAAAGAATATTATTTGAAAGTTTTAAATCGAGTGGCTAATAGAGAAAGTACTCCCCAATTTTTTCATCGATTTCCTTCAGAAAATGAACAATATTTTTTGGGAAGAGAAGAAATTTCTAATCAAGATTTTTTAGGACTTGTTTTAGATTATAATAAAGATGAAAAAAAAGTAAAAATTGAACAACGAAATTATTTTAAAATTGGGGATATTGTAGAATTTTTTGGACCAAATGTGGAAACTTTTTCTTATAAAATTCATAAAATAGAAAATGATTTGGGTGAAAATATTGAAGTTTGTAATCATCCAAATATGATTGTTTATTTACCAATGGAAATTCCTTTAGAAAAATTTGACATTATGCGGGTAAAATTATTTGACAAAGATAGGGATTTATAGTAATATGTTTTGGAATGTGAAAAAGGAAAGTGATATAAATGAAAGAAGAAATAATTTTAACACCTGAAGGGTATTTAGAATTAGAAACAGAATTAAATGAACTTAAAACTGTGGTTCGACCACGTGTGATAAAAGATTTAAAAGATGCTCGAGCTCAAGGAGATCTATCCGAAAATGCTGATTATGATGCCGCAAGAGATGAACAAGCTCAAGTTGAAGCAAGAATAAAAGAATTAGAATTTAAATTAGAGCATAGTAAAATTGCGGAGTCTCAAGGTGAAGGTGTGGCTTCTATTGGATCCACTGTGGTTATTCAATATGATGAGGACGATGTTGAAGAATTTAAAATTGTTGGTTCAATGGAAGCAGATCCATTAGAAAATAAAATTTCTAATGAAAGTCCAATTGGTAAAGCGGTTCTAGGCCATAAAAAAGGCGAAGAACTAGAAGTAGCAAGTCCAAATGGCTCTTATACAATCATTTTAAAAGATGTAAAATAACGCGAGTTCGCGTTTTTTTTGGTTATGCAAAAAATTTTAAGAGGCTTTACGGTAAAGACTTCTTTTTTCTTTTGCTTTATGATATACTTTTTATAGATTTAAGGATAGGTGTAGTAACATGAATCAGAAAGGATATGCAGTTAAAGAATTACTTGTTTTATTTGCAATTTTAGGAATTGTTTTTACATTTGCCATTACGAGAGTAAGTTTTGCTTATCAACAAGCTGACAACGAAGAAGAGTTAGCTAAAATGAGAAATAATAGTTTACAAGTGGCTGCGGAAGCTTATGTTTCTTTACATAAAGATAAATTTCAAGAAGTTGAGACGTATTTTTTTGGGAGTGAATTAGTAAATAATCATTTTTTGGTAGATGTTGAAGACCTTGGATATAATACGGTTCGTTTTAAAGTGACGCATCCAGAAGGAACAGAGGAATATACAGTGGAGATTCTTGAATAATGGCACTTACTAAGACAAAATTTTTAGAATATACCAGATGTCCTCGGTATATTTTTTTAGAAAAAGTAAAGAAAAGTTTTTTAGATGAGATTCCTTCTTTTGAAGAATATTTTATAGAAGAAAAAAAATCTAATTTAAAAGAGTTAATGGATGCGATGATTGAAGTCGATGAAGAAGGAAATTTCGTGGATAAAACTTTGGAAGTGGATAAAAAGTTAGAAGCTATGTTGGACTATTATAAAGATGTTGAGTTAGAAGCTGGAAAAATTGTTTCGCAAATGTTTAAAGGAACAACTTTATATAGTGATGATACAATGAATCAAAAATCTTTTTCTTTTGTTTATCATGGGATACCTCTTCTTTGCTATGTGGATATTTATAATGAAAATGCCAAAGAAATTACGATTGTTGAGGTAAAAGCTACTACTTCTAAAAAGTATTTGGAATTAAGTTCAGGATATCCAAAAAAGTGGAAGCATTCTATTTTTAAAAAGAAAGGAAATATTTATTTTTTTAAAGATGAATTAGGGGTAGATATAGAAAAGGAAATGCCTTTAAAAAATTATGAGCGAGAAAAAGCAAAATTAAAAGAACGATTTGGTTTAGGAAAGTATTTTTGGGATTTAGCTTTTCAAAGATTTGTTATTGAAAATGCTTTTAAAGAACAACAAAAAGAAGTTTCGGTTCATTATTACTTAGGTGTGTTAAATGATGCTTATACTTTTCAAGGAAAGTATGAAAATGGGAAACCTTTGTATGAAAAAGATGAAAAAGGCGAGGAACTTATTACTTTTTTTCAGGCAGATGAGCTGACCAAAGAACTTCAAAAAGATATTCAAAATTCTTTAGACGAACTTATTAAAAGAATGAAAGAACCCTCTGATGTTCTCTGTCCTCTTGGAAATGCGTGTGGATATAAAAAAGTAAATGGATGTAAATTTTTTAAATCTGTATGTGGGAAAGATATTCCATCTACAAATAGTGTTTTAAATTATGTGAATAATGGTTTTGGATTTGCTTTCGAAGATGGGAAACGTCTTAAAGGATTAGAATTAATTAATGCCGGATATTCTGATATGTTAGATATTGATGAAAAATTGATTACCAAGGAAAATCATAAAATTCAAAGAGTTTGTTATCAAAATCATACTCAGTATGTAAATAGAGAAAAGATAAAAGTTGCTTTAGATTCTTTAGAATATCCCATTTACCATTTGGATTTTGAAACATTTCCTTGTCCTCTTCCAAGATTTAGAGGAGAGCATCCTTATACACAAAGTCCATTTGAGTTTAGTTTGCATATTGAAATGAAACCAGGTGAGTGTGATATAGAAAAGAACCATGTTGTTTTTTTGGCTAAAACAATGGGTGATGAAAGAGAAGAACTTATTAAATGTTTACTTGAACATGTTGATGTTCATAAAGGAACTTTGTTTGCTCAGAATGTTGCTTTTGAAAAAGGAAGAATTAAAGAACTTGCTTCTATTTTTCCAAAATATAAAGATGATTTAATGTGTCTTTATAATCGGAGCTTTGATCTTTTATGGATAATTAATAATCATAAAGAATTTTATCAAGAAAAAGGCTTTAAAGATCGAGATTTAGAAACATTTAATTTTTATGATGAAAGATTAAGTGGCTCTTTTTCCATAAAAAAGACATTGCCTGTTTTTTCTTCTTTATCATATAAAGATTTGGATGTTAAAAACGGAACAGAAGCAATTATTATATATGCTAATTATAACCGAATGAATAAAGATGAATTTGAACGAAATTATCAAGCATTGATTAAATATTGTACACAAGATACATGGAGTATGGTTCTTATTTTAAATGCTTTACGTACTTTAATTTTGTAAAAAGGACGTCAAAAAAGTTGATTATTTGTTGTATGAATAGATGAGAATATCGTATTATATTAGTGTAAGGACGTGATATCTATGTTATACCCTTCTATTGACAAATTGTTAAAAGTCGTTGATTCAAAGTATAAACTTGTTCATGTGGCTTCTATAAGAAGTAAACAAATGTTAGAAAACCATCATTTTCAAATGGCGGAGAATGAGTATAAGAATAAACGAACGATTGGTAGAGCTTTAGAAGAATTAGATAATGGACTTATTAAAGTTATCACGCATGATAAAGAATAATAAGTCTTTTCTTATGCAAAAAAATTTTTTTTGTGATAAAAAAACAAGCAAAAAAATCTTAAATTCATAAATTACTCATGAAAGGAGTATTTTATGAGTCGAATATTATATGAAGGCGAGAATCAGATTACAAATGCTTATCGAAAAAATGTTCATGAAGCGGTTGATGTCGTGAAAAAATGGTATCAACAGGATGCAGTAATTGCTCATAGTGATGGGACTGTTATTATGGTTCAAACTGGTCAAAAACATAATCCAGGTTCTACTGGCAATGCAAGTTATGGAAATTTTGTTAAAATAAAACACGGAGACGGGTATTATACTTTATATGCCCATTTAAAAGATGTTTATGTTAAAAAAGGCGATGTAGTAAAAGAAGGGGCTCAAATTGGATATATGGGGGATACTGGAAATGCATATGGTGTGCATCTTCATTTTGAAGTAAGAAATACTTATGATGTTCGTATTGATCCGGAACCTTATTTAGATGCTGATTTGCCAAATGAAGTTCGAAATATTTTATATCAAGCATATGATAATGTAAAAAAATATTGGCTTCCAAATGTTTCGGTTGCATCAGGAGAATATGCTGGAAATTTTGGAAATCCTATTGGAGGTATTTATGCAGATAAATATAAAATGCGAGTGCATGATATGAAAAAAGGCTATTGGCTTCCTTGGGTTACAAATCGTAGTGATTATGCAGGAAATTTAGGAAATAATATTGATGGAGTACAAATTGAAAATGCTACTTACAGAGTGCATTTGAAAAATGGTACTTGGCTTCCTTGGGTAAATAAAGTAGATGAAACAAATCAAGGATATGCTGGAATTTATGGAAGGGCTATTGATGCAATTGAAATTAAATAGTTTCTTCTTTTTTTTAGAAAAATTGAAAAAAATACTTGCATAGATACTATTTCTATGGTAAGATTAATACGTTCTTGGGGGATTAGCTCAGCTGGCTAGAGCATCTGCCCTGCACGCAGAGGGTCGCGGGTTCGAATCCCACATCCTCCACCAAGAATGTTATTTACTCGAG
>CALVUM010000044.1 GCA_944363605.1 uncultured Bacilli bacterium | reverse complement strand
TATACTTATATCATGAAAGGAGGAAAGATATGACATTTTCAATAAAAATATTGAAAATAAAAATAACTTTACGAATTACCCGATTAAAGAAAATTCGTAAAGCTAAAACTACTAGGAGATGGGTTTAAAAACCCGTTTCCTAATAAGATATTATCATATATAATTGAAAATGTCAAAAATAGTTATGGAAAAAAAATTTGATCAATCTAAATATATAGATGATTACAACAAGAAGAATTATAAAACAGTTAAATTAAGATTAAAATTTAATGAAAAAAAAGAGCTAGATGATATTATGAAAAAAAATAATATCAAATCATATCGAGAAATGATTTTAAAATTTATTGAAATCATGAGAATTAAATAATAAAAGGAGGAAAAAATTATGACATATGGTTTAATAAGAAATGAAAATTATGGAAAGGTTTTAAGTTATAGCTTAGTAGAAACTGTTTATGAAACTCAAGAACTGTGGGATGAATTTGGACATGAATACACAGAAAAAGTCGCAACTTTTAAAAAAGACGAATTTGAAAATGAATTAAAAAAGAATGATTATGACTATCTTAAAACCTGTCAAGAATTAGCAAGCTACCTTAACATCAAAAATATTTTTAGAGGATTTTAATTGACACAACTTATAATTAATGATATATTAAGCTTGCTTGAAAGAAATCTTTCATACTTCTATCAAGCACTTTACGATATTGTCTTAAGACAATGGTTCGTATTGACCGTTTATCGGTTTCTATTGGGAGCTTTGCTCCCTTTTTGTTTACAAAAAAAAGATAAAGCACTAAGTACTCTACCTTTTACCAAGTCCATTTAGGACTTTTTTATTATACTACATTCAATTGTTTTTGAAAATATCATTTACAATTGCTAAAAAGCATTTGTATAAACGATATTCAATCAATAATTCTCTATATCTATCTGTTTTTCCTTTATAAACTCTTTCTTGATATTTTAATTCTCTTTCTAAAATTTCTAAATATGACATACAAAATCCCCCTTAAAAACAATATATCTCATATATCGAAATTTTTCCACAAAAATCGTTCGACAAATTTTGCGCAACACAAAAGAAAAAACTGGATTACTCCAGTTCTTCTTACCAAAATAAAATTTGGATTTTCTGCCCTGCGCTATCAAGACTTAGGGCGACAAATCAAATACAAATGAGCACTTAATGCTCCAATTGCATTTTTAATATAGCAGAAATAATCAGTTTTGTCAACAATCTGCTATATAAATAGTATATGCATTGTATGATTTTTTATGTACTACAATTTATAATTAGTATAATACTTAATGATTTCTTCATCTATCTTTGTCATAATTGATTCGCTGCAAATTGCAGTATTCATAAAATCAAATTCGTTTATTTTAGGCATTATCCGAGTTTTACTAACAGTAATTATATTTCTGTAACATGCATAAGAACTTATTGGATTTGCAGTATAATATGTTAATATTTCTTTCAATTTACTTATTTTATCTCTAAAATTCTTATCTAATAAATTAATTTCATCACTAATTCCTTGTATTTGATCATTAATTGTTTTCATTGCGTTGTCAAACATAATATTTCCTATATTCAAATTGTAACTTTTATCTTTTGAAGTTAGAGGAATTACGGATATTGTTTCACTTAATCGATTATCTTTTTTACTTAAAACGATCGCATAGTGAATTTGAGAAAATTCACAACCTAAATTCACACCAAAATCTATTTTTACGATTGTTCCTCTTTTATAAGTATTGAAGTATCTTCTAGGCTTCTTTAATTCACGCAACAACAATTTTGACTCTTTTGCTTTCCAATATGGTAAATATTGATATTTTTTGTTTTGAGCATCTTTTGATAAATTACATATTTCTAAATAATTTTCATTAGCGATTAATATAGCATCACTACGTTTTGATTCGTTTTCTGAATTGTCTAAGTCAGTTTTCATGTTTTTACTCCTTTCATTTATGGCACTTGACTCGATTATATCAGTTATTATAAAGAGCTACAACTAATTTTTTTGATTTTTCCATAAAAAAAGAGGATAACCACTAAGGCTATCCTCGATTTAGGTAACGACATTAATGTCGTTACCATTTTTTATAATTTTTCCAAAGAACTTGCTTTATAGAAACCTGTTGTGCCAGAAGAATTTCCGACTTGATAAGGGTATGATCTTCCATCGTAAATCTTTAGAATTTCTCTTTCCCAGCCGATACCATAGGCAGTGCTGCTACTTCCATCGCTAGCACCATTTCCAGTTCCAGTAATTTTTACTTTATCGCCTACTTTTAATTCTGTAGCTATTTCAATATATGGTTGCAAGTCTTCTTCTGCTACCCAACCAAGTCCGTTCTCGATGTTGTAAGGTTTACTTCCATTTGCTCTTTTTGTAATCGTACAAGCAAGATTAGTACGAGATTGTCCAGCACCCTCGCCTTTTGCATTTACATAAAGAATGCCATTAAAAACAACTTTGTCGCCCACATTATACTTAAATGTTTGCGCTGGTGGAGCTGGCTGAACTGGCGTATCTTCTTCAAATTCTGTTGGACAATATATAAAACCTTGAAATGTATATCCTGACAAATTATATGGCTTTCTAATCTCTTTCATATAAAAATTAGTGCTTTTCCAGCCACTATTAGATGTAACTATAGTTCCGTCATTTTTAATTTCTTCTACAACTGCTACATGACCAGCTCCATCACTTGCGTTTCCAACCTTGCCTTTTGCCCAACAAGCAATAGCACCTAATTTTGGCGTTTGTCCTCGACTATATCCATCATTCTTAATATACCAATTTTCAGCATTAGCTGTTGACAATTTAGGATATTGACCTGTAATTTCATAAAATCTTCCCCAAGCATAAGCAGTACAATTCGGCATTCCATAACCACACTTATAAAAAATATTATTCGCATAATAAAAACCGTTATCTTTTTCTGGAGCAACAATTCTCTTTACAAATTTA
>CALVUM010000043.1 GCA_944363605.1 uncultured Bacilli bacterium | reverse complement strand
AAGAGGACATGACAGAAGAGGATAGAAAAGCTTTATGGATATTAGCTAAGATAGATGAAGTTCAAGGAAATACATTAGATTTTGTAGGAAAATTAACCTATATTTATAAAATTGTAGAGAAGAATCCCAAAATAGGAATTACGAACATTAAAGAGAGATTTTCAGATGGAACAGTTATATTCACTTGGTGGAACCGTAACATACCTGAATATATAAAAAAAATGAAAAATACGCCAAAAGAAAAACTAACGGAAGAAAATCGTCAAGCCTTATGGTTACTAGCTAAGATAGATGAAATTCAAGGAAATACATTATATTTTGTAGGACGCTTAACTTATATATATAAACTAGTACAAGAGAATCCAAAAATAGGTATTTCAAATATTAAAGAAAGATTTCCAGATGGAACAGTTATAGGTAATTGGTGGAGCAATAACATACCTGAATATATAGAGAAAATGAAGAATACTAAAGAAGAGGCGATGACAGAAAAGGATCGACAAGTCTTATGGTTATTAGCTAAAATAGATGAAGTTCAAGGAAATACATTAGATTTTGTAGGACGCTTAACTTATATATATAAACTAGTACAAGAGAATCCAACAATCGCAATAACACAAATAAAGAACCGCTTTCCGGATGGAACAATTATAGGAAAATGGTGGACTAATAATGTTCCTCAATATATCAAAACAATGAAGAATACTAAAGAAGAGGACATGACAGAAATGGATAGACAAGCTTTATGGATATTAGCTAAGATAGATGAAACTCAAGGAAATACATTAGATTTTGTAGGACGCTTAACTTATATTTATAAACTAGTACCAGAAAATCCAAAAATTACGATAAGTCAAATGAAAGAGAGATTTCCAGATGGAAAAGTTATAGGCAATTGGTGGAACTATAACATACCTAAATATATAGAGAAAATGAAGAGTACTTCGGAAGAAAGCATGACAGAAGAGGATAGAAAAACTTTATGGATATTAGCTAAGATAGATGAAATCCAAGGAAATATATTAGATTTTGTAGGAAAATTAACTTATATTTATAAAATTGTAAAGAAGAATCCCAAAATAGGAATTACGAAGATTAAAGAGAGATTTCCGGATGGAACAATTCCAGGAGAGTGGTGGAGGTATAATGTTCTTAAGTACATAGAAAAAATGCAGAATATTAAAGAAGAGGACATGACAGAAGAGGATTATCGAAGATTAAAGATTATATTAGAAATCTATAAACTTCAAAATAAAGAATGTAAAGTAGAATTTCTATTACAATTAAGAAAAATTTGAATGAATTTTCAAAACGATTCAAATATAGTCAGTTAGTAGTTCACTTTTTGCAATTTATTTTTCTTTTTGTTAAAATAAATTTATGGAAATTTATAGTGAAAAAGAGTTTTTAGAACTAGAAGAAGAGTTCTTGCATTATTTTGAAGCAACCATTGTCGCTGAGGATTCAACTAACTACTATAACCCTAGAATTGGCGAGATCTGGATTTGCAAAATACCAGTTATAGTTGTAAAAGAAAATGTGTATTTTAAAACTATGCGAAGGCCTATTTTGATTATTGATGATACCGAAGGTCATTTTGTAAAAAATGATTTAAAAAACTACTATGGGTTAAAAATCACTTCTCAAGAAGATACGTATGAAAGAATCAAAATAAAAGAAAGTAATAAAACTGGTCTTCAAAAAGTATCTTTTGTTCGAATTGAACTTCCTTTAAAAATTGAAAAAGAACAATTCTTATATCGAATAGGGGTTTATAATTTAAATGAAGTGAAAAAAATTACTAACAAAGTAATGAAAAAACTACAAAAAATAGCGAAATAACGGATTTGTACTTGTTCAAAATAAAGATATTTGATACAATATTTTTGGCTTTGTAAAAGCAAATAAACATGCACTAGGGATTATTTTTTTCGAGTGCTCGTGGCATCGAGTGAAAAAGATGAGTAGATCTAGGCAGAAGAATTAACGAAGGAGGATGTTTTTATGGCCAGTATAGTTTCTAAAAACGTGTTATTAGAAGCTGGAGTTCATTTTGGACATCAAACAAAAAGATGGAATCCTAAAATGAAACCTTATATTTTTGGAGCTAGAGATGATATTTATATTATTGATCTAGACAAAACAGTAGAATGTATGGAAAGTGCGTATGAAGAAATTAAAAAAATTGCGGAAAATGGCGGCACATTTCTTTATGTAGGTACAAAAAAACAAGCAGGAGAGGTAGCTAAGGAAGAAGCTTTAAGAAGTAATTCATTCTATGTTACAGAACGTTGGCTTGGTGGAACTTTAACGAATTTTAGAACTATTCGTAAAAGAGTAAATCGTTTAGAAGAAATCGAAAAAATGGAAAAAGATGGTGTGTTTAATGTACTTCCAAAAAAAGAAGTTATTAAACTCAAAAAAGAATACGAAAAATTAAACCGTTTATTAGAAGGAATTCGTGGAATGGTAAAATTACCACAAGCACTATTTATTGTCGATTCTAAAAAAGAAGAAAATGCAATTCGTGAAGCTCGTAAATTAAACATTCCAGTATTTGGTTTAATCGATACGAATTGTGATCCAGATGATGTAGATTTTGTTTTACCTGGTAATGATGATGCAGTTCGTTCAATTAAGGTTGTTTTAGGTGCATTAACGAATGCTATATGTGAAGTAAATCATTTAGAAATGGTTGACTATACAGTTGAAGAAGAAAAAGATTCTACTAAAGAAAAAACTAGTAAGAAAGAAAATAAAACAGAAAAAGTAGAAGTAAAACCTGAAGTAAAAGAAGAAGTTGTAGAGGAAGAGCCTGTAGTAGAGGTAGCAGAAGATAAAGAAGACTATAGTAATAAAACTTTAGCTGAATTAAAAACTTTGGCAAAAGAAAGTGGCATTAAAGGCTATTCAAATATGAGAAAAGATGAGCTTTTAACTGCATTATCTAAATAAAAGAAAGGAGTCGGTTGTTATGGTAACAGCTGCAATGGTAAAAGAACTAAGAGAAAAAACAGGAGCAGGAATGCTTGACTGTAAAAAAGCTTTAGTTGAAACAAATGGCGATATGGTAGGTGCCGAAGAATATTTAAGAGAAAAAGGTATTTTAAAAGCAACAAAAAAGGAAAGTAGAATTGCTGCTGAAGGATTAGCAAGTATTTGTGCAAATGATAAAAAAGCGGTAATTTTAGAAGTGAATTCTGAAACAGATTTTGTAAGCAAAAACGAAGAGTTCAAAGCTTTAGTGGAAACAATTGGTACAACAATTTTAAATAGTGAAGCAACCACTATGGAAGAAGCTTTAGAATTACCTTGTGAAGAAGGAACCATCCAAGACTTATTAGTTGCTAAAATTGCCAAAATTGGGGAGAAGTTATCCTTTAGACGTTTTGAGAGTATTACTTTAAAAGATGACGAATGTTTTGGAAAATACATTCATATGGGTGGAAAAATCGCAAGCCTTGTTGTTTTAAAAGGGGCAAACGACGAAGTGGCTAAAGATGTGGCAATGCAACAAGCTGCTATGAAACCAGAATATACAAGTATTAAAGACGTTCCAGAGAGTGTTGTGGCAAGAGAAAGAGAAATTCAAAAAGAAGCAGCCATGAGTGAAGGAAAATCAGCTGAGATTGCTGAGAAAATGGTTGAAGGAAGAATTCAAAAATTCTTTAAAGAAATATGTTTGACAGAACAAGCCTTCATTAAAGATGGTGGTATTTCGGTTGCTACCTATGTTAAAAATAACGGTGGCGAGATTGTTCAGGCTATTCGTTATGAAGTAGGCGAAGGAATTGAAAAAAGAAATGATGATTTCGCTGCTGAAGTAATGAATCAAATTAACGGAAATTAATTTTTCAAAAGTGATTCCATGGAGTCACTTTTTTTAGAAATTTTTTTTTCGTGTGCTTATTTGACTTTTTTTCAATAGTTTTTGTGATACAATTCTTTTTAAGAAATGGAGTATGATAGTATGTTAAAAAGAAGACTTATTATATTATTTTCTGGTATATTTTTAGCAGTTATTTTAGGCGGATTCTTGATTATAAATTTGACAGCGAAAACAGAAAGTTTAGAAAAAATTCATGAGAGGCTTGAAGAGACAGAGTTTATTTTTCTTCAAAAATTATCTGCTATGGATGAGGAAGATGATATTGAAAATTTGTCATCAAAAGTACTTACAGATGAAAATGAAATAAAAGAAATTGTCGAAATTTTTAAAACTACTGAAGTAATCGAAAACGTTTCGAAAACTCCGGAAACACCTCTTGCTTCTTCTAAAGAATATAAACTAATTTTTTATAATGAAGATGGTAACGCAATGGATGAATATGTTTTTGATACGAAAGCATATTTAATAAAACGTGCAGAAGATAAACGGATCTTTTATATTGACAAATCTAACTATGCTTCTTTAAATGAGCTGTTAACGATGACTATTCAACAAGAACCTAATTTTTCTTTGTTATTTGAAACGATTTTAGATAGTCCAAAAGAAATTATGACCTTTAAGGATGGAAGAACGATCTACTCGATGTTTGAAAAAAATGAAATATTTAGTCAAGATTATAGTGTAAAAACGTTACAAGAGGCTTTTGGAGAAAATGAAACATTACTAAATAGAATGATTTCTTATATGCAGTATGTAGATGCTTTAAATGATGGGGGAACAATCATTTTTAAAGCTGAAATGATTCCATCGTATAAAAGCAGACTTTATGTTAATCAAGAAATTTATTTAGCCACATGTAATACTTTAAGTGGAAATAGAGATATTTATGTTGGGGCAGATATAACTATTGCTGAGTACTGTGGTTTGTTTTAGAAACGCATTAAGCGTTTTTTTATCCAAAAACTTTAGCAAATGGTATTGACAAGTGCTAAGTTGCATAATATAATACTGATAGCATTTGAATGATGAGAGTGCTAAAAGAAGGTGAAAGTGTGAATGAACGACAAGAAAGGCTTTTAAAAGAAATTGTAGAGTCTTATATTGCTACAGCAAAACCAGTTGGTAGCAAATCTTTGTGTCAAAAACTTAAATGTTCTTCGGCAACAATTCGTAATGAAATGGCTTTTTTAGAGGAATTAGGTTATCTAGAAAAAAATCATATTTCATCTGGTCGAATTCCTTCAGAAAACGGATATAAATACTATGTTGCGAATTTAATGCAACCGAAAGAACTTAGTGATAAAGAGACAAGAAAACTTCAAACAATTTTTAAAAATCACGAGCTTGCGTTATCTGACGCTATTGAAGCCTGTGTTGAGATCATTAGTGAAATGACTAATTATACAAGTGTTATGCTTGGCAAAAATAGCGAAGAAAACGCTTTACAGCAAGTAAGTGTCATTCCATTAAAAGAGAGTCATTTGGTCGCGATCGTTTGCACTGATAAAGGAATTGTGCAAAATAAACAATTTACTTTGCCAAGGGGAATAGAAATAGCTGAGGTAGTTAAAGCATGTGAAATCATCAATAAAATGCTTATCGGAACTCCTATTAATGAAGTTTCTGAAAGACTTGAATATGAGATTAAACCAATCATCGCGGATAAAATTGAACAATATGAAACGATTTATTCCATATTTTCAAAAACTTTTAGTGATTTTGCTAACAAAGCGAGCGAAACTGTTCATGTCAGTGGAAAAAATTTACTTTTGCAAGAGCCAGAATATAATGATGTTGATGAAATTAGAAAAATCATGAGTAAATTTGAAGACAATAGTTTAATTGAAAAAATCGACCAAAATGATGGCAAGGATGGCGTGAACATCTACATCGGAAAAGACAGTGAATTTGATCCAAACGTGACTGTTATTAAAACAACCTATCATAAGAATGGTTCAGAAGGAACTATCGCGATCATTGGACCAAAAAGAATGGAGTACGATCGAGTAGTGGGATTATTATCTTTCATTAATAAAGAGTTAAATAAGGAGAGTAAAAATGAATAAAGAAAAGACCGAAGTAACTGAGGAAAAAGTAGAGAAAAAAATAGAAGAATCTACTATTCCTAAAGAAAAAAAGAAGAAAAAAGAACACCACGATAAAGAAATAAACAAATTAAAAGAAGAGCTAGCAAATCAAAATGATAAAATCATGCGTTTGTCTGCTGAGATGCAAAACATGCGAAGAAGAGCTGATGAAGAACGTTCAAGACTTCTAAAATATGATGGAGAAGCGGTCATTTTAAAAATGCTAACGATTCTAGACAATTTTGAACATGCCATTTCGATGGACGACACCAATTTGACAGATGAAGTAAGTAAATTTTTAAGCGGATTTAAAATGATATATGCAAACATGAAAGAATCATTAGAAAATGTTGAAGTAAAAGAAATAGATTGTTTACACAAACCTTTTGATGAAAACTTAATGAATGCCGTTTTAGTTGAAAGTGCTACAGATTTTGAAAATAACATTGTTTTAGATGTTTTACAAAAGGGCTATATGTATAAAGATAAAGTCCTTAGACCGGCAATGGTTAAAGTAAATCAAATAGAAGAAGGTGAGAAACATGAATAATCAAGAGTTTTGGGTTCAAGAAAGCATGTTTGTTCAACAAATCTTGCGATTACATGAGGCCCGTATTGAGGCCGGATACTATCAAGGAATTGCAAGCAACAATGGAAATTTTGGAAGACTTGCTAGGCATCAATTAGAAGTAGTAAAAATGTTAGAAGAAAGTTTGGAAATAAAATATGAAACTTATCACAGCAAACATTTAAGCTGTGCAGAAATTGAAAGAGAATATGCTCTGCTTATCGAGCAGTGGCAAAAAAATCTTGCCCAAGTTGAATATCCTAATGAAGGATTAAATAAATAGAAAGAAAGGAAATGATAAAAATGAGTAAAATTATAGGTATAGATTTAGGTACAACAAATAGTTGTGTATCTGTTTTAGAAGGAGGATCTCCTCAAGTTATTCCAAATGATGAAGGAGGAAGAACAACTCCATCAGTAGTTGCATTTAAAGGAGAGGAAGTATTAGTTGGTGACCGTGCAAAACGTCAAGCGGTTACAAATCCCAAAAATACAATTGCATCTATTAAACGTTTAATGGGTTCTGGAAAGAAAGTGGAAGCTAATGGAAAAGAATGGACTCCAGAAGAGATTTCAGCAAAAATTTTAGGAAAATTAAAAGCAGATGCAGAAAGTTATTTAGGAACAACAGTAACGGAAGCAGTTATTACTGTTCCAGCATATTTTAACGATGCGCAAAGACAAGCTACAAAAAATGCTGGTAAAATTGCTGGTTTAGATGTAAAAAGAATTATTAATGAACCAACAGCTGCTGCGCTAGCATATGGTTTGGATAAACAAGATAAAAATCAAACTGTTTTAGTATATGACCTTGGTGGTGGAACATTCGATGTTTCCATTCTAGAATTAGGCGATGGTGTATTTGAAGTTAAATCTACAGCCGGAAATAATAAATTAGGTGGTGATGACTTCGACCAAAGAATTATTGACTATCTAGTTAGTGAATTCAAAAAAGAAAATGGTATTGATTTATCTAAAGATGCTATGGCAATGCAAAGACTTAAAGACTCTGCAGAAAAAGCCAAAAAAGATTTATCTGGAATGTCTAGTACCCAAATTAATTTGCCATTTATTTCACAAAACAGCGATGGTCCAGTTCACTTAGATATTACTTTATCTAAAGCTAAATTTGAAGATTTATGTCGTGACTTGTTTGATTCAACATTAGATCCAGTTCATAAAGCATTAAAAGATGCCAAACTATCGAATAATGATATTGATGAAGTAATCTTAGTAGGTGGTTCAACACGTATTCCATATATCCAAGAATTAGTTAAGAAAGAACTTGGCAAAGAACCTCATAAAGGAGTTAATCCTGACGAAGTTGTCGCAATGGGTGCTGCAATTCAAGGTGGGGTATTAACTGGTGAAATGGATGATTTAGTATTACTTGATGTTACACCATTATCTTTAGGACTTGAAACACTAGGTGGTGTAATGACCGTTTTAATTCCAAGAAATACAACAATTCCAACAAGTAAAAGTCAAGTATTTAGTACGGCTGCTGATAACCAACCAGCTGTAGATATTCACGTATTACAAGGTGAAAGACCTATGGCTCAAGATAATAAAACTTTAGGAAACTTCCAATTAACAAACATCCCGCCAGCACCACGTGGAATTCCTCAAATCGAAGTAAAATTTGATATTGATGCAAATGGTATTGTTCATGTAACAGCTAAAGATTTAGGAACAAATAAAGAACAATCTATTACGATTTCATCTAGTACCAATTTAAGTGATGAAGAAATCGATAAAATGATGAAAGAAGCAGAAGCAAATAAAGAAGCGGATGAAAAACGTAAAGAAGAAGCTAATGTAAAAAATGAAGCTGACTCTATGATCTTCTCTACGGAAAAAGCAATAAAAGACTTAGGAGATAAAGTAGATAAAAAAGATAAAGAAGATGCTGAAAGCAAAATTAAAGACTTAAAAGAAGCAATGGAAAAGAATGATATTGAAGATATCAAGAAAAAAACTGAAGGCTTAAATGAAGTAGCTATGAAACTTGCAACAAAAGTTTACGAAGAAGCTGCAAAAAACAATCAAGCTACAGGAAATGAAAATCCAAATTCTGAGCCAACAGAAGAAAAGAAAAATGATGATGGTGTAGAAGAAGCTTCTTACGAAGAAAAATAAAAGATAAAAATAAGTAAGAGAAAAGTTCTAGATTCCTAGAGCTTTTCTCTCAGTCTTAGAAAGAGGAAATATGGAAAAGTTAAAAAAAAGAAGTGAGCAAGATAGAAATGACTGTTGGGATTTATCTTTAATGATCAAAGATCCCAAAGATTATCAAGCAAAAATAAAAGAAGCCAAAAAACTTCATCAACAACTTATCAAGATGAAAGGACACATTTTAGATAATAAAGAAAACTTAAAAAAGTTTTTAGAACTTGAAGAACAAGAATCACGGACGATTGAACTTTTATTTATTTTTGTTCGTTTAACCTATGATGAAGATACTTCAAATAATGAAGCTACTAAAAGAAAAGTAGAAATTGAACAATTGTTAAATATATTTTCCGATGAAGAGTCTTTTATTACAAGTGAACTTATGCAAAAAGATCTTGAAGATATTTTGCCCTGGCTAGAAGAAGACGAAGATCTTTCTACGTACAAGCTTTACTTCCAAAGATTATACCGCCAAAAAAAGCGCATTTTGTCTGAAAAAGAAGAACGAATTATAACTAAAGCTTTAAACGCTTTTGGAACACCGGATGATACTTTTGTTTCTTTAGATACAACAGACATTCGTTTTGAAGATGTTTTATTAGATGACGGCAAGAAAAGTCCTTTAACAGCCTATAATTGGCAAGTATTTTTAGAAAATCCAAGTCAAAATGTACGAAGACGTGCTTTTAAGAATTTTTATAAATTTTACGAGCAACATAAAAATACATTCGCAGCTTTATTAAAGGGCAATTATCAAGAATTAGAATTTCTACGGGATATTCGCGGGTATGAAAGTGCCCTTGCTATGGCTTTAGAAAATATTTGCGTTTCCAAAGATGTATACGAAAATCTTATCAAAAACGTTCATCAATATATGGATATCAATATTGAATATCAAAAATTAAAAGCCAAACTTTTAAAGAATCAAGAATATCATTTGTACGACACTTATGTTCCAGTTATAGAAATAGAAGAGCATAAGTTTACTAAAGAAGAGGCTATAGCTATGGTTACTGAAGCTTTAAAACCGTTAAAAGGTGAGTATCTTAAAAAGTTTCAAGAAATTTTTACTAGCCATGCCGTTGACTTCTATCCGAATCAATTTAAACATAGTGGGGCATATCATTGGGGGTGTTTCGATTCACCAAATTATGTGTTATTAAATTTTAATGGTTCTTATGA
This sequence comes from uncultured Bacilli bacterium, assembly GCA_944363605.1. Classification (GTDB taxonomy): domain Bacteria; phylum Bacillota_I; class Bacilli_A; order RF39; family UBA660; genus Ventrenecus. The sequence continues at coordinate 2,843 of CALVUM010000043.1, read as the reverse complement.
TTCAGTAAGCACTCTTGCTCATGAATTAGGTCATGCCGTTCATTCACTTTATTCTAAAGAAAATAATTCCTATACATATTATAGCTATGATATTTTTATAGCTGAGATCGCATCAACCGTAAATGAAACCTTATTATCTTTTCATTTTTTAAAAAATGCTAAAACATCTCAAGAAAAAATGTATTTCTTATGTGAATTCTTAGATAAAGTAAAAGCAACGATCTATCGTCAAACCATGTTTGCCGAATTTGAACAAATCATGAGTCAAAAATGTCAAAATAAGGAATCCTTAACTGAAGAAGAATTTAGTAATACGTATTATGAATTAAATAAAGAGTATTTTAAAGATTCAGTGATCATTGATCCAGAAATTCGTTATGAATGGATGCGAATTTCCCATTTCTATTCTCCTTTTTATGTATATAAATATGCAACTGGGCTCATTTCAGCGATTTGTATTGTAAAAGATATCATGGATGAAAAAGAAGGGTTTGTCGAAAAATATCTTGAATTTTTAAAAAGCGGTTGCAATAAAGAAGTTTTAGATATATTAAAAATTGTTGATATTGATTTAACAACAGATAAACCATTTCAAAAAGCTTTTTCATTTATTTCTGAGTGTTTAGAAGAACTAAAAAAAATAAGTAATGAAGGTGGTGAAAGATTATGAATAAAAAAGATTATTATGAAGTTTTAGGTGTCGATAAATCGGCGAGTGAATCGGAAATAAAATCGGCTTTTCGAAAACTTGCGAAAAAATATCATCCCGATAACAAAGAAACCGGAGATGAAGCAAAATTTAAAGAAATTGGTGAAGCTTATGCCGTATTATCTGACGAGAACAAACGAAGACAATACGATCAGTTTGGTCCCTCTGCTTTCGATGGTAGTGCTGGTGCTGGTTTTGGCGGTTTTGATCCAGGAGACATTGATTTAAATGATATTTTAAGAAGTGTTTTTGGCGATGTTGGAGGCTTTGGCGGTTTCGGTGACTTCTTCGGTGGAAGTAACAGAACTAGTTCAAGCACGCGTGCTCGTAAAGGAAGAGACACTTTAGTCCGATTAGATTTAACATTTGAAGAAGCAGCGTTTGGTGTAGATAAAGATATCGAACTTACTTTAAATGATACATGTGAAAACTGCCATGGCAAAGGCGGTTTTGAAGAAGAAACGTGTAGTTATTGTCATGGATCTGGTTATGTAGTTACGGAACAAAGAAGTTTATTTGGCGTGATTCAAAGTCGAAGTTCTTGTCCAAAATGTCATGGTAAAGGAAAAAGTTTTAAAACGATTTGCAAAAATTGTAATGGAACAGGTCAAGAAAGAAAGAAAAAAACGATTTCTATTCATATTCCAGAAGGAGTGAATACAGGGCATCAATTACGCATTAGCGGGAAAGGCGAAGCTGGTATCAACGGTGGTCCAAATGGCGATATTTATTTTGAAATTCATGTCAAAGAAAGCAATTTTTATATCCGTGATAATGAAGACTTATCTATTGAATTACCAATTACTATTACCGATGCGATTTTAGGAACAAAAAAAGAAGTTCCAACAATTTATGGTAATGTTATGATGGAAATAAAAGCAGGTACTCAAAATGGAACAAAATATAAATTAAAAGGAAAGGGCTTAAAAATCCCAAACTCATCTCGTAAGGGGGATATGTATGTCATTATCAAAGTAATGATTCCAACGAAAATTTCAAGAGAACAAAAGAAATTATTAGAAGCTTTAGAAGAGACAAATTTAGAAACGAATGGAGAATTTAAAGAATTCGCCAGACATTTATAAAAATAGCTTAATTCTAAGCTGTTTTTTTGTTATACTTTTATTAGAAAAATTTATTTAAAAAAATGTTTCTAAAACTATGTAGAAAGAATTGGCTTTATAAAATGGAAGTAGGCAAGTGTATGAAAAAAGATATAGAAGAGTTTTCATTAAATGAAATAAAAGAAATACAAGATCAAGAAATTCGAGAATACTTATTAAAAGAATTTGAACGAATTAAAAACGAAATGTTTTTTCATCGATTACCTCGAAGGGCGTCAGAGAAGTACTTTGATAATTCGAAATCTTTAATTGAAAATTATTACCGAATATCAAGTGTATGTCAAGAACATGTTAGCCAATTTCTTTTTCCTGGTCATGATATGATACTTTACCCAAAAGTAACGTATCGTCATGCTACAAAAACAATTTGGCTCCATCTAGGAGATTATAAAATAGAAAAAGGCGATCCTTATTGTGTTTATCGTCCTTTAATTGAAGATCTAACAACTAATAAAAAATATGTGTTAAAAAAATCTTTATTTGCTAGTTTAGACTGTGTAGATTTATTTCCCCAAGATTTTCGGACTTTTGAAGAATGGGATTATAAATTGCAAAATGCATATTTTAATCCATCAGAATTAAATGGTATCGATTTTTATGAATTCAGTTGTCGATTAAAAGACGATGAGTTAACTTTGTTAGAATTAAAAGATGATTGTTTTACGCGTAAGAAAAGAAGACTTTTAAAAGAACTCCATCAATTAGAAAAATTAGAACTACAGCAAAATAAAAATATTGCTAAATTTCTAAATATTGAAAAAGAGAAAAGAAAACTTATGGAAACACAAAAAAGAATTTGTGAAATAAGAGAAAAAATACGAGTATTAGGATTAAAAAAAGAAAATAAGTGAAAAACTGCAAAAATGTATCACTTCAAATCAAATTACAGGATAAACGCATGAGAAATTTTTAGATAAGTCTATGTTTGATTTTCAAGCATAGACTTTATTTGCGTAGTATTAATAGTTTTGAATATTTTTTCTAATTCTTCTTCAGTATTCATAGATATT
>CALVUM010000042.1 GCA_944363605.1 uncultured Bacilli bacterium | reverse complement strand
TACAAAGACCAAAAACGGACTAACAGTTAAAGTAACACCAAGTGAAGAATTGTCAAATGAACTATTAAAAAATCCAGAAAAAAATTAAATATAATATGATAAAAAGGGTATTTGCTGTACTCTTTTTATTTTATGCCAAAACACTTTATATACAACCTGTTTACGCTCATATATAAGCAATACAAACAAGTATTATTAAAAGACAAAATTTTATATAATTCAAATGGTTGTAGAACGAGTAGTAGGAGGTGTGTATATGAGTGCGATAGACAGATTATATTCTAGCACCAATAAAACTATAAAGAAATCAATTAATATTGATGATAGTTTATATAAAAGGTTAATGAGATTTACTAAAAAGAATTATGACGCAACATTTAGTGAGGTTATAAATGTGTGCATAGAAGAATATATTTATAAAAATCAGCCATACTTTTATGAAAAGCCAGAAAATGAAACAGTTACATACAGAAGTATTATGATTAGAAAAGAAAATTTAAGCAATTTACAAAAATTCCACAAAAAAACTGGTATTTCTGTAACAAGATTGTTAAATTGTGCAGTTAAAGAATTTTTAGATAAATATGATAATAAAAGATAAGTTAATATAAAAATATCAACTTACCTTATATTATAAAACACAATGTAGTTTATTATATAATGAATTTATATAATAAGCTATTTTTTATTTAGAGCAATATAATAAGCTAAACTACTTTGATATGAAGAAAGTTCTAAATCTATTTTTTGATATTCATAGAACTTTTGTCTTTCTTCTGAAGAAAAATTAGAAGTAAGTTCTAATGTTAATTTATTGAATTTATGGTTAAGCTCAAGGTAATCTTTTATATCAAGTAAATCATTTATATGTTCTTCTACTTTATCATCTACCATATCTATATTGTTCTTATTAAACCAATTTAAGTTAATCTTATTACTTACATTTAAGTCTTTTAGTATAGATTTTATTTTACAATTTCCGTTTTGTTTTAAAAAAAATTACAAGACCATCTAATTTATTATCAAAAAATAATGGAAAAATCATTTGTGAAGAATATTTAACTTTGTCATTTTCTACAATTTGCTTTAAATTGTCATTTAAAAGTAAATATAAATCTTCTGAAAATTCTTTATTTTTCCAGTCTTGTATTAAATCAAGCATATCTGTACTTAAAGATTTATGCCAATAATCATCATAGTCTAAAGTAGGATCATTTTTTTCATCTACAGTTCCATATTGAATTGTTTTTAAATCAGCAATTAGAACATTAGAATTTAAATCTGATACATTAAAAGATTTTAGTAATTTTACACACTTTTCTGAAACTTGCATAGGTAAACCTCCTTTCTAATATTTTCAAATATTATATCTTAAAAGTGTTTTTTAATCAACCTGTTGTCGTGTATTAATACACGGTACGAATAAGTTACATACTACAAATGTTTTAAGTATAATATTCGTGAAAAGGTTAGATACTAATTAACGGAGGTGTAATATGAGTGCAATAGATAGGTTATATAAAAAATCAAATTATACTGTTCAAAAGAGTATAAATTTAGAAGATAGATTATATACAAGATTAAAAGAGATAGTAGATAAAGATTATGATGCAACAATTAGTGATATGATAAATGTTTGTATTGAAGATTTATTATCTGCTGGAAATGTAAAATATTATGCCAAACCAGAAGATGAGATAACAATTTATAGAAGTGTAATGATTAGAAAAGAAAATGTAGAGGCATTAAATAAGATAACACAAGAAACAGGAATTTCACTTACAAGATTAGTGAATATAGCAATGAAAGAATTTTTAAATAAATATAATCTATAGAAAATATAAGATAGTAATTTTCCAAAAATGTAAATTACTATCTATTTTTGTAGTTTGAGAAACAAATAGTTGACAAATACTACCAAATATGGTATTATGGAAACTGTAATACAATAGTTGTATTACTTAGAGTATTAATTAATACTCTAAAAACCCGTTGAATTTATAGAAAGGAGGGTGTACTATGACCAGGATGGCACGGACGAATTACTGGAATCCCAGTGTAAAGTACATTGGGAAGAATTCCGCACAAAACTTTATGAAGTCTGCAAAGGCTAAGTTGGTTGGTGCTGGAGTTCGAGTAGTAGCTGCTGATTGCTCTTGCAACTGTTCAAGTGGTTGCTCGGCGTGCAGTAGTTCTTGCGGTTCTTGTACGTCTTGTAGTACCTCGTGCAGATAATGCAGTTGTACTAACAATGTGCATTGTCGACAGCACACATTAGGTTCAACAGTGGAGGCATCTCTTTTTGAGATGCCTCCCAACTTAAAAGGAGGATAAAAATGGCTAATAGGACAAATTTCAGTATGCAGTGGCATATCACAGATAGATGTGATCAACGGTGTAAACACTGTTACATCTATGAGGGCAAGGATAAGGAATGCAGTCTTGAGTTAGGACTGGATACTCTTGAATGTATTCTGGATGATTTTATCGAGAGTTGTGATAAGTTAGACAGAGACCCATTTCTTGTTATAACTGGTGGTGATCCACTACTGTATGCGAGAATTTGGGAATTCTTGCAACTGCTGAAGAATAGGAATTTGAAATTTGCACTTCTTGGTAATCCATTTCATTTGAACTACGAAATCGTTAGAAGATTGGAAGAGCTTGGATGTGTTAATTTTCAGATGTCCTTAGACGGATTGCGAGATACACACGATTTTATACGCAAACCAGGTTCATTTGATGCAACTTTGGATGCTTTGAAGTATTTCGAAGGAAGTCAAATCAATACTGCAATAATGACAACAGTGTCTAAAACTAACATTCAGGAAATTCCCGATTTAGTAGATATTGTTGTTAAACACAAGGTAAACAATTTTGCCTTCGCAAGATATTGTCCAAGTCCGGACGATTTAGATTTGATGGTATCTCCTGAAGAGTATAGAAATTTCCTTGATAAAATGTGGGAAAAGTATATGCAATATCAAGAGGGAGATACACGGTTTGCTTTGAAAGACCATCTTTGGAGATTGTACCTCTATGAAAAGGGGTTGTTTAATCCGAACGAAATCGACAATCCCAATGATCTCATCCTTGATGGATGCCACTGTGGAATTACTCATATTACAACATTAGCAGATGGAACGGTGTATGCTTGTAGACGAAGCGAAACACCTGTTGGCAAAGTTCCTGAACAGTCATTTTACGATATTTTCCTGAGTGATGAAATGGAACAATATCGTCAATATGATAAGTTTGAACATTGTTCAAAATGTGAACTTAGGAATTTTTGCAGAGGTTGCCCTTCTGTTGCAAAATGTGTAACTGGTAATTTCTACGCAAAAGATCCTCAGTGCTGGAAAAAATTTTAAAGGCACGGACAGGAGAGCGAAAAAATAAAATTTTCGCTCTCCTATTACTTTTAATGGATTAATATGATATAATATAATATGAATTAATAAGGAAAGGAACAAAGATATGGGAAATATAGAAAAATATTATAAGAATACAGAAAATGCTCTACCACATCCTTTTGTACAAAAATTTATAAATATGGGTATAAAACCTGACTTTGCTATTGATTTAGGATGTGGTGCTGGTAGAGATACTATATATTTATTACATAATGGATGGAAAGTATTAGCAATAGATAAAGAAGATACGAAAGAGTTTATACTAAAAAAATTAGATAATGAAGAAATAAAGAGGTTTTCTTTCAAATGCCAATCTTTTGAGAATATAGAAATAGAAAAAAACAATTTATTAGTAGCGAATTTTAGTATTCCTTTTTGCGACAAAGATTGTTTTAATGATTTTTGGGAAAAAATAACAAATAGTATTTTAAAAGAGCGGTTATTTTGTTGGGAATTTTTTCGGATTAAACGATTCGTGGGTAAATATAAAAAAGCAAATGGTATTTTTATCAAAGAAACAAGTTTTAGATTTATTTAAAGACTCTTTTGAAATAATAGAATTTAATGAAATTGAAAAAGATGGGATGACAGGATTAGGAAAGATGAAACACTGGCATATTTATAATATTATGGCTAAGAAAATATAAATATAACTAAATAGAGGTAAATTAAACCTCTATTTAGAACTCTTTTTCAAAATCTCTAAGTTTTTCTTTTTTAGCAAATTGCTTTTCAGCATTTAAAAAATTTCCTGTTTCTTTCTCAAAATCTCTAACAATTTCATCCCCAGAAAGTAAGTCGAATTTTTTACAGAGCCATTTTATAAATTTTTTAACTGTTTCCTCAAAAGTTTTAATAACTTTATGAAGTTTATTGTTTTCTTTTTCTAGTTTGTGTATTTTGTACTTATATTCATATTCTAAATCAAAAGCCTTTTCTTCAAATTCTTTTTCTAATTCTTCTTTTCTGTTGTTATATCTAAAATCAAGGGAATTGCTTTTAACTTTGTAATCGTGTTCCATTTGATATACTTTATTGTGTAATTTTTTATTATCTTCAAGTATTTTATCTCTTTCTTTTTGATATTTTTCAGCCTCATCAATTACATTTACTTGCCTTTCAATTTCTCCGTGTAATTGTTTGTTTTCAGAGTATAATTTTTCAATAAGTTTATCTTTTGGCTCAATTATTTCTTTTTGTATTTTTTCATTTCTTTTGAAAACAACCTTATTAAAATCTTCAATACTTGGTACTTCTGGAAGTTCTAAACTAATATCTTGTAAAATCTCTTTTGTTTTATCATAATTCGTAATTTTTTTAAATTCTTCAATGCTTAAATGATTTCTTTTTGTTTCTTCTTTTGGTAAACCTCTCTCTAATTCAAAATTGTGTAAAATCATATATTCGTAAAAAGCATTTTGTAATTGCCTATAACTGTCTTTTTCTTTCCAAAACTCACTACAAGCCAACTTATCAATATCATTTCCTTTTTTATCTTTTGTATGAACAACTGGTAAAAAAACCAAGTGCATATGTGGTGTATCTTCATCATTATGAACTTTTGCAGAAAGAATATATTTTTCTCCTAAATCTTTATATTCACATACGAATTTATAGGCTGTTTCAAAAAATCTTTTTGTTTCTTTTTCTCCAATTTTATTAAAAAATTCATTGTCAGATGTAATGACATATTCACAAACAATATTACTAACTGATTTTATTTGACCTTTTAAATTATATTCTTTTCTTATTCTTTCAAATTCTTTTTCATAACTATATTTTGGATCTTTCAATGAATAGTTTAAATGTGATTTTTCTTTATCAATATTCTTATTAGAATAATTTTCATTTTTCCTTTCATTATGTCTAAATATGCCTTTTAAATTTTCTCTTTTGTATTTTTGATTCCTTATTATAGCATAACTCATATAATATCTACCTCCT
>CALVUM010000041.1 GCA_944363605.1 uncultured Bacilli bacterium | reverse complement strand
GTTTGGTTTCAAAAGAAGCAAACGAAGTATAGAAAAACACTCCTGCTATTAATAATACACATGCTATCGTAAATATACTTATTCCCATCCTTTTGGGATCTTTTTGTTTAAACTTTTCTAATTTCATCTTTTTTTATCCCTTCTACCTTCTTAGTATACCACAGATACCCCCCCCCCATTGTCAATATTTCTTTAAGAAAAGAGTATTTTTTTACATTTTTTATTATGTTTTCTATATTTATATATATACATTTTATAGCAAAGGATAAACTTTTACAACATTTTTATTTGTTTTAAAAATAATTTTTATAACTTAAAATATAAAAAATAATCTACTTTTACATAGACTATTTTATAAATAAAATCTTTTATTTTTTTTCTTCTTTTTTCGGTGGTTTTGGTAAAGCATCTTTACGAGATAAATTAAGTCTTCCTTTATTGTCATATCCTTGACTCTTTACTAAAATTTCATCGCCAACTTTTACTACATCACTAGGCTTTTTAACTCTTTCATGAGCAAGTTGCGACACATGAACTAATCCTTCACAACCAGGCCATAATTCTACAAAACAACCAAAATCCTCTACTTTGAGAACTTTTCCCGTATAGATTTTATCTTCTTCCACTTCTCTTACAACATCTAAGATTCTTCGTTTTGTCTCATCAATAATTTCTTGATTTGTATGATAAATTATTACTCTTCCATCATCTTCTAAATCAACTTTCACGGCATCCTTATCGTTAACCGTTTTTACATGACTACTTTCTAAAATAATTTTGGTAATCATGTCGCCACCACGACCAATAACATCTTTAATCTTTTCTGGATTAATTTGAAATGTCGCAATTTTAGGTGCATATGGACTAAGTTCTTTTCTAGGCTCTTTAATGCAATCAGTCATTACATCTAAAATTTGTAAACGAGCTTTTTTCGCCTGAGCTAAAGCCTCTTTTAAAATTTCTTTAGTGACACCTTTAATTTTAATATCCATTTGTAAAGCCGTAATACCATCTTTTGTTCCAGCAACTTTAAAATCCATATCTCCCATATGATCCTCAAGTCCTTGAATATCTGTTAAAATCGTATATTTCTTTCCATCTTTTGAACTAATTAAACCCATAGCAATTCCTGCGACTGGTGCTTTTATTGGAACTCCCGCAGCCATTAAACTTAAACAACCGGCACAGATCGTTGCTTGACTAGAAGAACCATTACTTTCTAATATTTCTGAAACAACCCGAATTGTATAAGGAAATTCTTCTTCGGAAGGAATTACATAAGATAACGCTCTTTCTCCTAAAGCACCATGTCCGATCTCTCTTCTTCCCGGTGACCCATAACGCCCAATTTCTCCGACTGAGAAAGCGGGAAAATTATAATGAAGCATAAATCTTTTTGCATCTTCAATTCCTAACCCATCTAAGATTTGATGTTCGCCAATCGCGCCTAAAGTCGTTGTTGCTAAACTCTGAGTTTGACCTCTTGTAAATACAGCCGAACCATGAGTTCTTGGAAGCAAATCAACCATCGCATCCAAAGGCCTTATTTCATCCATTCCTCTTCCATCAGGTCTTATGTGACTCTCCGTAATTAAACTTCGTACGGCATCTGCTTCTAAATTATATAAAATTTTATTAATTTGTTTTAATTTATCTTCTAAAGCCGAATCCTCTAAATACATATTAGTAAAATACCCAATCGTTTGTTGTTTAATTTCTTCTACTTTTGATGCAGATTCTAACTTATCTTTAATTTGAATCGCATCCAAAATATTTTGATACGCATAACTCGTAACAGCTTCTACTAAATCACTTTCTAATTCAGCTTTATCAAGTTCTACCTTTTCTGTTCCAATTTCAGAGATAATCTCTTCTTGAAATTCACAAAGTTTTTTAATAGCTTCATGACCAAATAAAATACCTTCTAAAACAACCTTTTCACTACATTCATTTGCTCCAGCTTCAACCATACAAATAGCAGTTTTAGTTCCTGCAACAGTCAAATTTAATTCACTTTTTTCTAATTCTTCCACTGTTGGATTAATAATATACTCTTTACCAATTTTTCCAACGACAACACCACATACGGGTCCATCAAACGGAATCTCTGAAATCCCTAAAGCTAAAGAAGAACCAAACAAAGCACTCATAACTGGCGAATTATCTTGATCAACAGATAAAACTGTGTTAATTACCTGAATTTCATTTCGTAAATTCTCATCAAACATTGGTCTTAATGGACGATCGATAATTCTAGCCGCTAAAGTAGCTTCATCTGTTGGTCTTCCTTCCCTTTTAATAAATCCGCCGGGAATTTTTCCTACCGAATACAACTTTTCTTGATACAAAACTTGCAAAGGAAAAAAATCTTGCGTAATAACATTTTTACCCATTACAGCAACAGATAAAACTACGGTATCTCCATAACGAACTAAAACCGACCCATTTGCTTGTTTAGCTAGCCAACCAGTCTCAACAGTAATATTTCTCCCAAAAAAATCCATTGAATAAATCTTTTTCATTTTTCTACTCCTTTTCATTTATAAAAAAAGAAACACTAAAAAATTTAGTGCCTACTTTCTTAAATTCAATTTTTTAATCAATTCACGATATGCTACTACATCAGTTTCTTTTAAATAATTTAATAATTTTTTACGACGTCCAACCATTTTTTGAAGACCACGTTTTGAATGAAAATCATGAATATGTGTCTTAAAATGTTCAGTCAAATTATTAATTTC
>CALVUM010000040.1 GCA_944363605.1 uncultured Bacilli bacterium | reverse complement strand
ATCTACTTTCTACATACAAAAAAGTGCATGAAATTTGCGTTTTATTTTATCATACACTTTTCTTATTCTACAAATTAATTTGACGAATATTTTTCTTTTTTTATTATTTTATTTTGCTTATCTATAATTTTAGCACCTAAAAAAATATTGACATGGGGGGGGGGGCATTTGATAGAATAAAAAACATTAACGAAAGGAGGAAGGATAATGGGGTTTTTTTAGGATTATTGATTTACTTATAGTTCTGGAGAGAATTTAAAATAATTATAAGTGAAAGAAATAATTAAAAATCATAGTATTCTTTAATTTGAATATGAAAAGGAGGGAGTCATATGACTTTAGAAGAATTAGAGAAATATATTACAAATATTCAAAAACAAGTAAATGAGTTAGTAATCAAAGTTCAAAGATTAAAAGAACAAAAAAAATATGAAGAACAAAAGCATTGTATGAATATGGTACGTTTATTAAAAAGGGCTGAAAAAAATTTAAAAGAAAACAAAAATATGGAAAATCTTGTAGTTGTAGGGAATTTTTTATGTTTAAAAGAAGATAAGAAAGCTTTAAAATATACTATTCGAGCTTATAATAAACTCGTTGATAAAAAATATCGATTTAAAGCGAAACAGCCTAATAGTTTATTTTCTAAATTGAAGGCAAACTTCGAAAAAATAGCTCCTGCACATAATGCAGAGTATTTAACTTATAAGCATTATTTATTAAATGAAAAACTTTTAAATCAAGATCAAGAAAAAGTAAAAGCGAAATTCTTAAAAAAATATGAACAAAAAATTCAGAAAATTGATGAGCAATATGACAAATATTTAAATGGAAGAAATCCCCAACAAGTTCTTAGTTTAATCTCAAATGTTTCAGCATCTTATGCTAAGGAAAATTCTAAAATAACAACAAATTTATTAGATTTTAATACAGAAGGTTACTTAACTGGAGAATCTTATTTAAAATACGTTGATCAGTTAGCTAGTTCTGGAGCTATTTCTAAAAATGAACTTCAGATTAAACAAGAAAAACTAAATACATTGTATTGTAATGCAAAGACTTTGAAAAAATGCGTAGAACGAGTACAAGATAATTTGGATTTACTTAAAACTAATTATAAAAAAAGGCTTAAAAGATTTACTGTAGGTGCAACCAGTTTAGTGATGGGGCTAAGTTTAGCCATAACGGGTTGTGGTTTAAAGAAAAGTGAAAATTTAGGAACTCAAAAAGAAACCGAAAAAAATGCTGTTCTTGCCACAGCTTCAGATATACATAAAAATGAAGAAGCACAAGAAGAGAATTTAAACTCTAAAGTAGAATTATCCTTAGATGAGTATTTATCTCAAAGTCTTGCTAAGGAGGAGTATCTTTCAATTAAAAATAGCCTATTACAAATTCAAGAAAAAATAAATCAAAAAAATAAAGATATTGAGGAAGTTGAAGATACTATAAACGTTGGAGATTTTGTAGAAATCTCCAAAGATGCTCGAATATATTCAGATATTTATTCTTTAGGAAACGATCAAAATAGTCTCTCATCTTATTATAAAGATAAAGAAGTTCGAGTTATTAAATCTATAGTCTATAAAAATGAAAATGGGATTATTACCGAAGAGTCTAGTATGGAAGATTATGAAGAATTATTAGCTAATGGATATGATGTAATTGGATATACTGTGTTAAATCAGTATTCTGGAGACAATTTAGTCGTTGAGGGAAGATTTAAAGCTCAAGATGTTTCAACGCTTACTAGAAAATAGTAGCATATTCACTTTTCTTATGTTATAATTTTTCTTGTCAGATAAGGAGGATATAAATTTGACAGGAACATTTGCAAAACGAGCAGGAGCTTATTTATTAGATATAATAATCGTTTCATTAATTGTTATGCTACTTTCCTATATTCCATTTTTAAATCCAAATCATGAAGCATATTCAGAAAAGTATAATGAATTAGTGAATGTTTATGAACAATTTCAAAATAATGAAATCTCTGAAGAGGAATATAATGAAGCAGCGATTCCAATATCTTATGAATTATATCGATTAAATATTCCTTCTACAATTATTGATCTTGTTTGTGTAATTATTTATTTTGGAATATTACCCTTCTTTTGTGCTGGGCAAACTATTGGTAAAAAATTGTTTCAAATTCGCATAGTAAGTGCGAATGATAAACCACTTACTTTAGGAAATTTTTTCCTTCGCAGTGTTATTTTAAATAATGTGTTAATTTCTATTGGATTAATTGCAATTATTCTATTTATGAATGCTGGAAATTACAATGCAATATATCAAAACTTAAACATGGTTGGGTATATAATCATGTATATCATTCTATTCATGGTTTTAGTTCGTCAAGATAATCGTGGACTTCATGATTTTATAGCCAATACTAAAGTAGTATTTACAAATGAAGAAATAGAAAATCGTTTAGAAAAAATAGAAGAAGAACAAAAAATTTTAGAAAGCGAATTAGAAAAAACTTCTAAGAAAAAAGAAAAAGTAGTTAAAGCAAAAACTACAAAAGAAACAAATAAGAAAAGTAAAAAAGAAAAAAAGAATTCCTAAAAAAGAACTTATCGTAATTGAAAAGTTCTTTTTTTCTGAGAAATATCACAAGAATAAAATTCATACATGATTTTATACAATTCTAAGATATCATTAGTAGAGCAAATTTCTGTAGACGAGTGCATTGCAAGTTGAACAATCCCGATATCAATGGAAGAAACACTTACATGACGTAAGCTAAGACCACTTAAAGTTGAACCACCTACTAAATCATTCTTAGCAGTTACATCTTGAAATTTAATCTTTTTCTTTTGACAAATATCTTTAAGCAAACTTGAAAAAATTGCATCGGTTGTTGAATTAATCTCTTTAATTATAGCAAACCCATTGCCCATGATTCCTTTGCTTGTTTCATCCGCATATTCGCTATGATTTGGATGAAGGGCGTGCGTGTTATCTGAACTAATTACCCACGAATTAGCTAATGTATAAGCAATATCAATTTCTAACACTGCCGCAATTCTTTTTAAAATATCCAAAAGAAAATTACTATCTGCACCTTCTTTTGTTAAACTTCCAATTTCTTCGTTGTTAAAAGAACAAAAAATAGCAATAGAAGAAGGTGAACTTTTTAAAAAACTTTCTAAAGAAGCATAAACGCTTGTTAAATTGTCAATTCGTGGAGAGAGCAATAGTTCATGATTTTTTCCAAAAGTAATTGGGTTAGAATTATCATATAAGAAAAGTTCATAGTCACCAATTTTTTCATTTTTAGAAGTTTTTAAATAATTAGAAAGAAAAGTATCCCAATCTTTTTTTTCTTCACTTAAAAAAAATAAAGGTTGTAAATCATTTTGCATATTTAAATCTAAATTAGAATTAGCTTTATCATTCTGATGTATAGCCACACTTGGAATAACAGCAACAGTATCTTCAAAATCTACAATCTTTGTATGCCACAAATTTTCTTTTTTAATAAGAACACGACCTGCTAAAGACAAAGGTTTATCAAGCCATCCATAATTTAATAAACCACCATAAGGCATAACATTATATTGTAAATAATTTTCTTTTAAAAAAACACCATTAGGTTTTAAAAGTAAAGCAGGAGTATCTAAATGTGTCGTGATAATATGAAAAGAATTTTCAAAATTTTCAGGAATTTTGACTGCTATAATACTACTATCATTACGAGTCACAAAAAAAGTATTAGGAAGACTCTTCCATGTAGCATTCTCCACCATTTCTTGAAAATTATTTTCAGTAAGTTCCTTTTTTATTTGTTCAACACAAGTAAAGGCACAAGTTCCTGTTTTAATAAATGTTTGTAAATTCTTAAAAAATTTTTCATTTTTCATTTTTCATCCCTTCTTTAGTTTGTCACAAATTCTATTTGTTATACTTGATTTTTTCTGGAAATTATAGTAAAATCGTTCATGTTCGTTTAAAAAGAGGTGTAGTTTATGAAAAAAACAAAAATTGTATGTAGTATAGGTCCTGCTAGTAATGAAGCAGACGTTATGGAACAAATGGTATTAAAAGGAATGAATATCGCAAGAGTTAATTTCTCTCATGCAACATTAGAAGAGCGAAAAAAAGCTTGCGATTCAGTACGTGAAGTAAGAAAAAGAACGGGAATGAACATAGCTATATTATGGGATACAAAAGGACCCGAATTCCGTACTGGTGTGATGAAAAATGATGGAATTGATTTAATTGATGGGAAAACAATTCGCTTAGTAAAAGAGACAGTAGAAGGAACAGAAGAAAAATTCAGCGTTAATCATCCAGAAGCATTGGATTCTTTACAAGAAAAAGATGTAATTCTTCTTGAAAATGCCAAAATGCGTTTAGAAGTAATAAGTAAAGAAGAAGACGGGGTAACTTGTCAAATTGTTTCAGGCGGGCATTTAGGAAATCGTAAAAGTATGAGCGTTCCGGGTGTAAAATTAGATATTCCTTATGTAAGTGATGTAGACCGTGAAGACATAAAATATGCATGTGAACATGGTGGTGAATTTTTAGCTTTATCTTTTGTAAGTACAAAAGAAGATGTTTTAGAAGTAAAAGAAATTTTAAAAGAATATCATCGTGAAGATTTACAAATAATATGTAAAATTGAAAGCGCTTTAGGTATTGAAAATCTTGAAGAAATTTTAAGCGTTAGTGACGGTATTATGGTTGCTCGTGGTGATTTAGGTACAGAAATTCCAAGTGAAGTTGTACCAATTGAACAAAAAAAGATGATTAAAACTTGTCGTCGTTTAAACAAAATTTGTATTGTAGCAACAGAAATGCTTGAAACAATGATGCAAAATACAAGACCAAAAAGAGCAGAAACAAGCGACATAGCAAATGCAGTATTAGACGGAACGGATGCGGTAATGTTATCAGGAGAAACTACAGTAGGAGCTCATCCAATCGAAACAGTTGAAGCAATGGCTAGAATTTGTGAAGTAACAGAAAAGTATGCGGAATATAATTATGTTGAACAAGTTCATCATATAGAAAATGCGCGTGATGCAATTGCTGTATCTGTGGTAGACACCGCAAATCGTTTAAATGCGAAATTAATAACAACTGCAACAGTTCATGGAAGAACGGCCAGATTAATTAGTAACTTTAGACCAGTATCTCCAATACTTGCATTAACTCCAGATGAAAAAGATGGTAGAAGATTAATGTTAAATTACGGTATCTATCCAACAGCGATGCCTATTATGAATTCTACTGATGAGGTTTTAAAAGAGAGTATCAAAAAAGCTAAAGAATTTACATCATTAAATTCAAAAGATATTATCGTTATAACAGGAGGATTTCCAAATAACGATGAGAATAGAACAACCAACTTAATGAAAATTGAAGAAATTGATTAGACAACATAAAACATACATTTTTCTTGACTTGTGAAGCATTTAAATATAAAATAGATATAGAAATGAGGTTTTAATTTATGAGTGGAACAATAGAAGCTGGATCAGAAATTGGTTTTTGTATGAGTACTGCAAATATATGGCAAATTGTTGGAATTGTATTATTAGTATTTAAAATAGTTATACCTATTCTTTTAATTGTTTGGGGAATGTTAGACTTAGGAAAAGCTGTTGTTGCTGCAAAAGATGATGAAATAAAAAAAGCAACAAAATCTCTAGGTTTTCGTGCTATAGCTGCTGTTTTAATTTTCTTTATTCCGACTTTAGTCAGTGTTGTCATAGGAATGATTTCAAATTTTTCATCTTCAGGAGCTATGGAAGACTATAATATATGTCGAGCATGCATTTCATCACCATACGGAGATGACTGTGCTCCATTAGCAGAAGATGCTTGGAATGGTGAAGTGTAAAATTACTAGTAGAATTACTAGTTTTTTTTTTGAATAATTGTTATAATAAAACTAATAAGGAATGTGAAATTTATGAAAAAAATCTTTTGGGGAGTTTTCTTGTTTTTTATTTTTGGAAATATAGTTAAAGCTACAGACTTAACATGCTACTATCAACAAGAAAATAATGGACAATATAATATTATTGTTGAAGTGAATAAAAATGGAACTATAAGCGCTAAAGTAGATAGTGATAATGTAGGTGCACCTAAAGTAAATGTGTCTAATATTACTTTTAAAGAATTATTAAAGAATAACGAGACAATTTTAAGCTGTCCAAATAGTTTATATACAGCCATACCTGGTTTTCCTGCCAATACATATGATATATATTTTCAGTATGATAGCAGAGTTTTTGGAAATGATAAATGTGATAACCTAGTGAATTGTTATTTGGGAACACTAGATACTAATCGTTCTACTCAAGATATTACTTTAGAAGAGGAAACAGAAGCAACAATGAACTGTGAATATAATAGTAATGGAAGTTTGGTAGGAACAAATAATGCTAGAATTTTATACTCTGTAGTAGGAGGAAATCCTTTTTTTACTTTAAAATCAAATGATATCACTTATACTTTAGAAGCAACAGAAGGTTTTTCTATGGCAAGTAGTTGTGAAGAACAAGGAAATTTATATATTCAGTGTCATTATGGCAATAACCATTGTGCGATAGGGGATAGCAGAAATTCAAAATTTCCATATTCTACTATATTACATCCAATATATGAAATCACTTTGGTTTCTGAAGAAGATGAAACTATTAAAGATGGCGATGAAATTGCAGAAGAGGATGAGAGTCATTTACCTGGTAAAAACCATGGATTTAATCCGTCACAAGTTTGTAAAGATGAAGAAAACTGCGACATAAATTTAAATGGTTTTTGCGGAGAGCCAACAGTTTCTAGAGTGTTAAAATTTATTGGATTGATTATCTTTATAGCTAAGATATTAGTTCCGGCAATAATAATCATTATGGGATTTGTTACATTATTTAAAATTATGACTTCTGGTAAAGTAGATGAAGCAAAAAAACAGGTAAATAATATTATTAGAAATATAGTAATAGGAGTATTAATCTTCTTATTACCATCATTAATTAATCTAGTTTTTGAAATGGCCGATGATATTATATCTCCAGGAGAAACAAGTGATTTTTCAAATTGCGTGAATTGTTTAACTACTCCAAATGATTCAAGTAAGTGTATAATAGACGAGAGCGATGACTAGTAATGTAAAATTACTAGTTTTTCACTTTAAATGTTGGTATAATAAAAAAGAAGGAAAAAGTAGGGATTTATATGAGAAATAAAAAACATGGTATTTTTTTTCTATTAATGCTTATGTTAAGTATTTTTGCTCCTAAGACAACAACTGCATATGTAAATTATATTAATGATACAAATAAAATAATTTATAATGATGAAGCAAGTGATTATACATATTTAGCTATGTGTTCTTATGAACACAAGGAAGAAAAAAGGAAAGCCGGAAATCAAGGATATTATTCAAATTTTGAAAGAGTTAATATATATTATACATATAATGGAAATTGGCTAGTAGTTTGGGATAAGACAAGTGGCTTTGGACCAGATGAAAATAACACTGAGGAACAAAGTGGCAATGCAGAAAATGCCTTTAAAGATAAAGTTCATATTTCTGAAGAAAGTAAAAAAGACTTAATCGAAAATGGAATTTGTCCACAACTAGCATACGTTGATACAGGTGGTGGGAATTCAGAAGTATGTTTTGGGACAGAGGAATATTGCTCTTCAGAAAGTGGCTGGATGACAAGCTTTGCTACATCAAATTTAAACTTAATGACTTCCTCATCACGAAACTATAATATAGAAGAACAAATTCAGATTTACTTTGATAGTTGGTATCCAGAAATAAATAGTTGTGAAGATTTAAGAAATCAAACAGCAAACATTCAAGAACTTCTAGAACAAGATTTTATTGATAATTTTATGAAAGGAAAAACTATACCAAGCTTTATAATTGACAATCAAACTTATAAAAATGGTATGGGAAATTTAAAAAATAAATATAAAAGCTTTAAAGAAGAATGTGATGAAGAAGTCAAAAATAATCCGAATTTAAGTGAAGAAGAACGAGATGAGCTATTAGAAAAAAACGAAGATGGATATCAAAGTGTAGTTGAAGGCGTAGATAACGCGGTTGAATCAATTGAAGAAAATCGTGAAGAAATCGATGAATCTCAATCGGGAAATAATAACGATACTCCGCCAGACTATAATATTGAAGACTCTGATGTTGATGCTATATGTGCTATGCCATCATATCGTAAACCAATGAAGTTCATTGGAACAATTATCAATTTTTTTAAAATTATTGTTCCTATAATTATTATTGCATTTGGTGTAGTGGATCTATATAAAGCAGTGACTGGATCAAAAGATGATGAAATAAAGAAATCTATAAAATCAATTATTATAAGAGTAGTTGCAGGTCTTGCTATTTTCTTACTTCCTGGAATTATTCAATTTATTTTAAATTGGGTAAACGCTTGGTCAGATTATAAAAATTCATGGTGTTGTTGTACGGATTGCTTGTTAAATCCGGATTGTGACGTAAATTCATGCAATAGTAATTCATGTAAAATAGAAGGGACGAATTAAAAATGAAGTTAAGATGGATAATATTTTCGATAGCATTATTTTTTGTATCTATATTAATGGTAAATGCTGAAGGCTATTACTATATAATGGATGATGGAAAATATATGTTATGTGGTGAAGGCCCAATGGGTTGTTTTTCAGTAGAGCCCGGGCAAGATAATGTAACTTTTAATTTATCAAATGAAGAAATTATTTATCAAGGATATGCTTATTTATATGATGAAGGATACCAAGAAGAATATTATGAATCCTTATATGGAAAAACAAGAATGTTCTTTTACCAAGATTCTAATGGAAACTATGTCTTGTGCGAAACTGAAAATTCTTGCCGAACATATACTTTTGAACGTTTAGTAAATATGGGAGCAACAATAACAAGTAAAAATCGTGTTGAAATAAAGAGCACTGAAGGTCCAGGAGAGCCCGGAGATATTTATTATTACAATAGTGAAAAAGAAAGCCAGACTTCTACTTCAACTGAAGGAGGTCAAGAAAATTCAGGAAATACAAATATTTCTATAGACTCATCCGAATATTGTGGAAAATTAAAAGAACCTTTAAAATTTATTGGAAACATAGTTTTAGTTTTTAAAATAGTTATTCCATTAATCATTATAGCATATGGAATGATAGATTTTTTCAGAGTAATGGTCGGTTCAAAAGATGACGAAATAAAAAAAGCTACTCGCTTATTAATTTTTCGTGCAATAGCTGGTGTTGTAATTTTCTTGATTCCAACAGTTATTAGTTTTATTTTCTCGTTAATAGATTCTTGGGCTAGCATCGAAGGAGAATTTAATGCATGCCAAAAATGTGTATTAAATGTAAAGGAGTGTAAATAATGAAAAAAATTTCTTATCTAATTTTACCTCTTCTTCTATTTATGATCTATACAAATGTTTATGCAGCTGAAAATGCGTGTCCTCTTAAAGATTCTGCTAAATGGGAATATCAGACTACAAAATATAGTATTCATGCTACTGATGATAAGGACTTATATGATGCTTCAGAATGCTGTTATACTGAAAATGAGGTATATGCCTGCGATTATTATAATGAGAAAAAGTCTCAGGCAAATAATCAAACATCAACTCCATCGAATAATGAAAATTCAAATACTACAAACGAAAATAATGGAGTGAATTATTGTAGTGGATTAAAAGATACTTTTATTATTATTGGACATGTGGTTCGTTTAGCAAAAATTTTAATACCTATTTTAATCATTGGATTTGGAATGTACGATTTTTTTAAAGCAATTGTTGGATCTAAAGATGATGAAATAAAAAAATCTTTGAAATCACTAATAATGCGTTGCATAGCAGGAGTATGTATTTTTTTCCTACCAGCATTTATTGATCTAATTTTTGGATGGGTAGATGGTTGGCAAACAAATTATCAAGGAAGTTATGAAGAATGCTTTAAATGTATATGGGACGTAGGAAGTTGCAAATAACAAATTTATCAAAAAATAAAATTTATACAATTTTTAAAAATCTGTAATTTATAAAGAACGAATTAAGAAATTTGGTTAGACAAATTTTCAAAATTGGTTCTTTTTTTATTGCAAAATCTAGTAAATTGGCAATTTGACCTTCATTTTTCTATTTGATATAACGGATTTGGAAAAGGAGAGGAAACAATTTTGAAATCAAAAATAACCGAAATTAATATGTTAAATGATGCAATGTTTAAAAGTGTCATAAGAAGCGAAGAAGCAAGACCC
>CALVUM010000039.1 GCA_944363605.1 uncultured Bacilli bacterium | reverse complement strand
AGGAAGATTTATTTCTGGGGTACATTGGTTTACTGATATTGTTGGGGCAATTTTAATTTCTATAGCTTTATTAAAAGCTTTTAATATATATATTAAAAGTATTAATAAGTAATACAAATTACAAGTTGTAGGAATAGTGATATGAGCAAATCAGAAATGGTTTGTTCTTTTTTTTTGCGTTTAAATCCGAAACACTCACAAATTTTTTCTTATTACCAAGTTGAAATCCTGTTCACTCACAATTTTTTGTTGTATTAAGAATGGTGTCGTGATAGATGTCGGACAAGGAGATAGTGCCTTATTTTTAACACCTTTTAAAAAAGAAGCCGTTTTAATTGATACGGGCGGAAAAATTTCTTATACAAAAGAAGAGTGGGAGAAAAGAAAAAATCAAGTACCACTAGGAAAAAGTATTCAAACATTTATAAATTCTTTGGGAATTGCTAAATTAGATTTTCTTATTCTAACACACGGTGATTATGATCATATGGGAGAGGCTAAGTATTTAATAGAAAATTTGAAAATAGAGAGAGTACTATTTAATAATGGAGAATATAATGATTTGGAACAGGATTTAATAGAAATTTTAAAGAAAAAGAAAATCCCTTTTTTCCAAAATCTAAACGAATTATCTCTTTTTCAGACACAAGTTTTATTTTTAAATGAAAAATTATATAACAATGAAAATGATAATTCACTTGTCTTGAATATTGAAGTATATAATCAAAAATTTTTATTCATGGGCGATGCGAGTAGTGCTGTAGAAAAAGATCTTCTAAGTAAGCAAAAACTTTTTAAAGTTGACTTTCTTAAATGTGGACATCACGGAAGTAAAACAAGCACTTCAAAAAGTTTTGTTGAAAGAATTACACCAAGTTATGCTGTTCTATCCGTGGGTAAGAATAATTCTTATGGACATCCAGCAAATGAGGCGCTAAAAAATTTATCAAGTTCTATAATTTATCGAACAGATTTAGATGGAACTATTGAGATAAAAATTCAAAAACATCATACTTTTATCAATACGTATCCTCCTTAAAAGAATTTTGTAAAAGAATGGGAATTTTATGATACAATAAAAATGGTGGGAATATGAATGTATATCTTTTAAAGAGTGACTCAAGAGTTTTAATTGAAGAACAATTGGCTAAGATTATTCCAAAAGAAGGTATTTCAATTAGCTATGTTTATGAAAAAAACTTAGAAAATATTCTTGAAGAAGCTTCTTATGTTTCTTTATTTGATGAGAAAAAGTATTTAATTGTGAAAAATGCCAACTTTTTTGGTAAAGAGAAATTAAGTGACAAAGAAAGTGACTTATTAAATACGTATTTAGAACATCCTTATCCAAATACTGTAGTCTTTTTTATCACGTACGAAGAATTGGATAAAAGAAAGGGATATACGAAAAAAATTTTGGAGAATTATACAGTTAAAGAAATAAATGCTCCTAAAGGGTATGAGCTCACAAACGAAATAAAAAAAAGAACGAGTATGTATAAAATACCTGATCCAGCTATTAAATATTTAATTGAATCTTCTTTAAACAATTTTGATTTAATTATGAATGAAATTTCGAAATTTGAGTTAATTTTTAATAAAGGTGAAAGTATTTCATTAGGCCAAATGAAATCTTTAGTTTCTGAGAATTTAAACGAAAATTTATTTAAATTTACAGATGCTGTCGTAAATAGAAATATAGAAGAGGCATTCAAGCTTCTAAAAGATTTTTTGAATGTGAAAACTGATCCCTTACAACTTTTTAATTTACTCGTGCGAGAATTCCGTCTTCTTTATTATTATAAAATATATGAAAAAAAACAATATACAAATAAAGAAATAGGAAAAAATTTGGGTTTGCAAGAATGGCAAGTAAATAAAATTATTAAAAATGCTACGAATTTTCATGAAGATGATCTAAAAGATTATCTTATCTCTTTAGCGGATATAGATTATCAAATAAAATCTGGTAAGGTAGATAAAACAATAGCTTTATATACGTTTTTAGTAGGGTACTTTGGTTAAAAAACAGAAAATAAAAAAGCAAAATTGACAAGAACGATTTTGCTTTTTATAAATAATTTTTTAATTTCTCTGTATTTTTAAAATTTAATTTGGCAACTTCTTTTAATTTTTCTTCTCCGTATTGTGAAACAATAGAGGCAGCAAGTTTATCAACGTCTTCACCAGCTCCTTTTAAAATAGGAGTGTGAAGTTCATCGGATAATTCATTCATTTTTAAAAGAAAAATATAACGACTAATACAGCTAGAAACGGCAACAGAAGCACATTTACTTTCAGCTTTCGTTGTAAAATCGATATCTGTAACTTTTTCATGAGCTTCTTTGATATGTTCAAAATATTTAGCTGGATATACAAATTGATCAACCACTATTTTATCGTAACTAGGTTGTCTTTTTTTCATTTCAAATAAAACTTTATTATGTAATATCGCTTTGATTTTATTCATATTATAACCCATTTCTTGATATTTATTGTATTCTTTATTAGATAATACGAAAGTACAATGAGGGATTTCTTTAATAAGAGCAGGTGCAATATTATTGATTTTTTCATCAGTTAAAACTTTAGAATCTCTAACACCTAAACCTTCAACAAAATCTATTTTCTCTTTGGAAACATACGAAGCAGTTACCACGATAGGGCCAAAATAATCGCCAGTTCCAACTTCATCTGAACCAATGGTACTTTGCATATACATGCTCTTTCTTTCTTTTTTGTCTTTTTCCCGTTTTTTCTCAGCCTCATAGATATTAATATTTTTCCCCGTTAATTTTTTCTCCATTTCAGCCCACATTTTCGCATCGATATCTGCACTTATACCTTGAAACATAACTTTTCCTGATTCATAAAGTGTCACAATAGTATCAGCATCCATGGCCTGAAAAACTGCATAAGGAGGAGTTTTTTCCCTTCGTAAAGGTTCATAATATTCACACATTTTTTCTTTTAGTTTATCACTTACTTTAAAAACTATTGTCATTATTCTTCACCGCTTTCATTTTACTAAATTTTTTCTTGTTTGTCCATTTTTATGTGTTCTCTCTTGACTCGTTTTAAAGAAGCATAATTATCTTCTAAAAAAGTAATTTGCCATTTCTTTAAAAGTGCATGAATTTCTAAAGAAGAATCACTTCGAAGTTTATATAAATAATAAAGAGCTTTTTCTAAATCAGAGATATTTTGAAGATCTAAATTTACAAGATAAGAAAATGCATACTTTGCATTTTCAAAAAAATCTAATGCAGAAACAAATTCCAAATAACTTTGAGATAGAGGAACAGATAAATCATATGTAAAACTTTCTTTTAAAATTTCTTCTGTTGAAACAAAACCTTTCTTTTGAAAGATAAGATGCAGATGTAAAGCCTGAGCAAAATATTGATATAAACTATTAACAAAATCGGTAAAACAGTCATTTTCTAAAACATCCTTCTGAGATATAAGACCTTTCTTTTTTAAAAATTCTAAAGCCAAATAATCAAAAAAATATCCTTCAACTTCGTCTAAAAGTTTATATAAATTTAATTCTGTTTTTTCGTTTTTTAAAAAAATTCCATGACCAATTTCGTGAATCATTGATACAAAAATTTCAATGCTTTTTGTTTTTTTTATAAGATAGTAAGGCTTATAACTAGGACTGTGTATAATAAAAGTAATGCCATTATATTCAGCGTCGATAGTGGAAGAAATTTGAAAGTATGATTCATTCGCATATTTTCTGACTTCTGTTTTAAAAGGTTCGGGTAAAGTTTGAGCAAACTCATCAATCATTTCCATATAATCCTTTATTTCAAAATTCTTTTTAGGTAATCTTTTTTGCAATTCAGGGACGTCATAATCTTTTGTAACAGCAAATGCTTTTAAAAGAATAGGATTGGTTAAGTTAGCAAGAGAACGATAATGACTTAAGTTATCCTCGATAACCGCGAATTTAGATGTGAAAAAAGATAAAGGAGATAAAATTTTCTCACTCAAACTTTCTTTTCCTAATTCTTTTAACATTTCTTTTAGATTTTCTAAATCATCTTTATAAAAAGGACTGTTTTTATCGAGGACTCTTTGTCTCATTTTAATTTCTTTATAATTCCAACTCATAAAAAATCACCATAAAGCTTATAATAAAAGTATTCGAGCAAATTGTCAAAAGTTTTTGCATTTTCTAATTGAATCGATTATACTATTAAATAGAATAGGAGGAAAAAATGTCAGCGATAATTGATGTAATCATAATACTTATTTTACTTGCCGGTGCAGTTGCCGGTTTTAAAAGAGGGGTAATTAAAAGTGCGACAATGTTTATAGGGGCAATTCTAGTAATCATTTTAGCTTTTAGTTTGAAAAATCCTGTATCAAAAATTCTGTATTCAATCTTGCCTTTTTTTAATTTTGCAGGCGATTTTTCTGGGTTGACTACCTTAAATATTATTATTTATGAAGCAATCGCTTTTGTATTAGTTTATGTTGTATTGATGGCTATTTTGCAAATCGTCATCAAAATTACAGGCTTGTTTGAACATATCCTGAATTTTACGATAATATTAGGTATACCTTCAAAATTATTAGGGGCAGTTTTTGGACTTTTTGAAGCTTATTTGTTTGTTTTCGTAGCTTTATTCTTAGTAAATCAAATTCCAATGACAAATGCTTATGTAAGTGAAAGCACATTTGCATCAAAAATTATTAATTCAAGTCCGATTCTATCTGATGTAACAAGCAGTTACTATGATGCTTTTGAAGAAATTTTAAGCATTAAAGATCAAAATATGTCTGACAAAGAGGAATATAATCGAAAGTGTTTGGATATTCTATTAAAGTATGGTATTGTAGATATAAATTCTGCTGAAGATTTGCTTGAAAATGGTAAATTGGTTATTAAAGATGCAGATGAAATAGTAAATAAATATAGATAAAGGAGAAAAAAAGAATGATTAAATATTTAAAGGAAGAAAATTTTGAGGAAGAAATTAAAAGCGGAAAAGTTTTAGTAGATTTCTATGCAGATTGGTGTGGCCCATGTAAAGCTTTAGGAGAAATTTTAGAAACATTAGAAGACATTAGCATTTTAAAAATTAATGTCGATGAACATCAAGATTTAGCCATTCAATTTGGTGTAATGTCTATTCCAACAATTATTTTATTTGAAAACGGAGAACAAAAAAAGAAAAATATTGGATTAATGAATAAAGAAGAATTAGAAAATTGGTTAAAGAATTAAAATTTGGATTTAAGTTACCTGATAATTTAGGTAGCTTTTTTACTAATTTAGTATTTTTTGTGAATTTTGACATACAGAAATTAATGAGATATAATAAGAAAACTTTATGGGGGTTATTATGAATAAATTGTTTCAAGATTTATATAAACATAATCAAGTTGCTGTAAAAAAAGGGGTTCAAGATTTACTTACTTATGGGAAAACCTGTATTGTTCAAGTTCCAAATACAGGAAAAACCTATGTTGGTTTGGGAATAAAAGAAATTCTTCAAAAAAGAACAGTGATTGTTACAGCTACAAATGATATTGCTTTTCAAACAAAACAAGTTATTGAAGAGTATCAAATTAAAGATGTTCAAGTTGTGACATATGATAAACTAATTCGAATGAGTGAAAAAGAATTACGAGATTTAAATCCTGAACTTTTAATCTTGGATGAAGCTCATCATTGTGAAGCACCTATCTATAAAAAGCCAATCGATTATTTGGAACAGATATTTCCTAATATGCTTTTATTAGGACTTACTGCTACCCCTCAAAGAGCATCAGATTATGTAAGAAAAGTAGATGCAAATGGAAATATCATCAAAGAAAGAAAAAATGTTATAGAGACAAGATTTGAAGGACATGTAGCTTATAAGTATTCTTTAGAAGAGGCCTTAGAAGATGAGCTCATTGTTCCTTTTACCTACGTTCAAGCCTATTTTGTTTTAGAAACAACAATAAAAGAATATGAAGCAAAGGCACGAAGAAGATATCAAGGAGCTATTCCTAAAGATATTCAAGAAAAGTTAAAGCGTTTAGCAGGATACCATGTGAATTTAGAGAAGGTTTTAAAGAAATATATTAAAGAAGGAAAAGTGCTTGTTTATTGTCGGAATATTAAAGAATTAAAAAAGATGAAGAAGCACTTTCAAGAAATGTATAAAGAAGCAAGGATATTAGAATATCACAGTCAGCAAAGTAAGAAAGAAAATGAACGAGTATTTGAAGAAATAAAGAAAACAAATACAAGAATAACCTTCTTTTTTGTTGTGAATAAATTTAGTGAAGGAGTACACTTTCCTAGAGAAATCAGTTTTGATAGTGGAATCTTTTTAAAACCAACGAAGTCTTATCGAGTTGCTTTACAAGAATTAGGAAGATTATTAGGAAAGAAGAATGTTTTGTTATTAGATTTAGTTGGAAGAATAGAAGAGACAGGATTAGAGAAACTTTATTTTCAGGTAAAGGAATATATCAAGAGAAATCCAAGTTTACAAGAGAAAATCGATATCAATGAATTTCAAATGATTGAAGAAGGAAGAGAAGTAAAGGAAATATTAGAAGCATTAGATAAAAGACTTTATTTAAGTTTTTTAGAAAGACTCGAATATATCTATGAAATCGTAAAGAAAAATCCCAAAATAGGAATCACACTAATTAAAGAGAGATTTCCGGATGGAAAAGTTATAGGAATATGGTGGGCTAGGCATATTCCTAAATATATCCAAAAAATGAAGAATACTAAAGAAGAGGACATGA
>CALVUM010000038.1 GCA_944363605.1 uncultured Bacilli bacterium | reverse complement strand
TAGGAAGATTCTGATATTTCTTTATTTCTTCTTCTAATTTTTGATTCATTTTACTACAATCACCTTTTTATGGTGTAACCATTATATCAAATTTCTTTGCGAAGAATATTTACTCTTTTTTTCTGTTGTTTTTAATTTTTGTTGACGCGAACAAATGTTTATTGTAAAATGGTTTTAGAAAGTAGGTAGAGGAAATGGAAAAGTTTTTAAAAAAATATGGAATAATAATTTTACTTTATTTAGTAATTGTTGGAGGTGTAATAATGCTTAATGAACGTATTCGTTTATTAAATGAAAATTATCAGAGTTTGGAGTATTCAAAATAATTTTAATTTACTATCGAATAAAAATTTGTTATACTTTTCATAGAATTGAAAAGGGGAATGAATTTCATGAATCAAAATGATATTCAAGCTGTAAATGAATTAAAAATGCTTTCAATAGAAATGATAAATAGGGCTGGTAGTGGAAATCCTGGAATATGTTTAGATATGAGTGCAGTGATGTATACATTATTTACAAGGGTGGCTAACATATATTCTAAAACGCCAAATTTTTTTAATCGAGATCGGATAGTTTTATCATCTGCTCATATCGTGCCCTTATATTATGCAATGCTTTATATGGCAGGATATCCGATTTCTAAAGATGATTTGATGAATTTTAGACGTCTTGGATATAGCACACCGGGAATGCCTGAATTAAATAATCCTAGTGGTGTTGATTCATCTACTGGTGTAGCCGGAGATGGAGTAGGAAATGCTGTTGGTATAGCTTTAGCAAGAAGGTATATAGATCAGCTTATTAAAAAAGAAGATGAAAAATTAAGTCTTTTGGATTTTACTACGTATTGTTTTATAAGTGATGCGGATATTCTTAGTGGGGCTTCTGAAGAATCTTTTTCATTTGCCGGAGTACAAAGATTAGAAAATTTGATTTTTTTGTATGATGCAAATGAAATGACAGCTGAAGGTCCATTAAATCAAGTTTTTGCAGAAGATGTTGTAAAAAGATTTCAGAGTAAAGGATTTTATGTGGATAGTTTAAAAGATTCTTCAAATATTAAAGAAATTGCTCGAGCATTAGATTCTGCTAAAAAAGCTCGCAAACCTGCTTTGATTATTTTTAGAAATATTATTGGAAAAGATTCTTTTAATGCAGGAAAAAATATTGTTCATTCAGGAACTTTGTCTTTTGATGATGTAAATGCCTTAAAAAGAAAATATAATTTATTTTTGCCACCCTTTGAAGTTTCAAAAGATTCTATTTTGCATATTGAAACACAAATTAATGCTAGGATTTCTAAATTAAAAAAACGATTTGATGAATTATATGCACGTGCAAAAAGTATTAATAGTTCTTCTTTAAATAACTTGTTGAATTTATTAGAAAACGGTTCATTTGTAAGTGATTTTGATTCAAGTAATTATAAAATTAATGATGGTTATCGAGAATCTTTAGTTGAGTCTAATTATAAGATACTGAATTTAATTGCTCCTCGTACAGAATTTTTTCTTGGAGGGAGTGCTTCGCTTAGTTTGTCTTGTCAAACTTTAATTGGAGGAGTAATTTATCAAGAAAATTCTAATCCTTTAGCCCGGAATATTCGGTTTGGTTCCCGAGAACGAGCAATGAGTTATATTTTAAATGGTATGAGTTTGTTGGGGTTAAGAGTATTTGGTTCAACAAAACTTGTTTTTGCAAGTGAGATGATGAGTGGTATTAGACAAAGTGCTTTAATGAATGTAGCAGTTACCTATATTTTTACGCACGATAGCATTTATAATAGTGAAGAAGGACCAATAAGAATGGCTGTCGAACAGCTTTCTATGCTAAGGCTTATTCCTAATTTTACTGTTTATCGACCAGCAGATATTATGGAACTTATGGGATGTTGGGAAACCATTTTACAAAATGCTCGACCATGTGCAGCGGTTGTTAGTACGAATAGTATTCCTAAGTTACCTGGTTCAAATGCGAAAGAAGTTAAAAAAGGTGCTTATATTATTAAAAGAGAAGTACAAAGGTTAGATGGAATTCTTATTGCTACAGGAAGTGAAGTAGTAAGCGCGATGCAAATTGCTTTTGATTTACAAAAAAACGGCATTGACTTACGGGTTGTTTCTATACCTTCATTAGATACTTTTTTGCTGATGGGCAATGCTTATATAGAACAAATTCTTCCTAAAAATGTTAAAACAGCAGTAATTGAAGCTGGCAAAGAAGATTTATGGTATCGATTTGCTACTAATGGGGATTATATTTTAAGTATTTCTGATTTCGCTTATTCAGGTAATCCTTTAGAAATATTACAGAAAATGGAATTCGATTATGATAGTTTAAAATTAAAAATTGAAAATTTAATGAAATAATTCGACAAAAAACGCGTATCTTTTTTGTTACCCTGAAATGGGTGATAGAATGCGCGTTTTTTATATTTTTCAAATAAAAAAGGATTTAGAAAAAATTACGAAAGAAAATCCCTATATACTTTTTCATACATTAGAAACAATTTATTATCGAGAACCTGATGATATTAAACTCGGTTATATGTTTTTAAAACAAATCATTGAACCTATATCGATAAAAGAATTCGATGTTTTATTATTTAAAAAATATAAAGAAAATTATTTTTACATGAAATATCGAAATGTTCATAGCATGCATGATGTTTATCGAAAAGAAAACACAACCTTAACATTAAATAAAACGTATATAAAATTAGAAACAAATATGATTAAACCAAGATTTTTAGATGAATTAAGAAAGAATTCTAATTTTTTTCTTTGCGATTTTACTGAAAAAGATTATTTTTGGTTAGATTCTTTAGAAATCTCTAAAGTATAAATGATTGGTTTATTTTGAATATCAAAAAGACTATTTTGTGAATGGGTAAGCATATCGTAAAGTAAAGAAGCTTTTATTTCTTCTTCATATTGTACTGATTCTTTAACTGGACTTAAAGGAAGATGAATGTTTTTTCTAATTTTGTTTAAATAGCTTTGCCCTTTTTTAGAAAATCCTAAAATTTTTATATAGGAAAGAGGAATTTTCGCTATCTTTTTTTGATGACCTAGAAGAACATGAATCAGCATTCGATTTAGGCGATTGTAAGTATATCTTTTGCTTTTTAAAGACTCAACTAATTCTTCATATGTCTTAACGTTTTTGATTTCCTTTTTCATTTTAAAATCTAGACCTTCTGTAACATCTATGTAAGAGTCTAAATTATTGTCCGTTAAAATTCGATATTTTAAAAATTCAAAAAGCTTTTGAATGTCGACTTCTTGCCAAAGATTTTCGACATTATTTGGTAAATACTTATTAATATTTTCTCCTATTTTTCTTTTATGTCTTATATTTGATGCACTGATTATTGGCTCTTTTGAAGTAGTGTTGTGGTAGGTACTAGTTCTTAAAATAGGAGTAGCTTTAATTGAATAGTTGTTCTTAAAAATGGCTTTACAGTAGCTAATCGCTAGTAAATCATTAGGAGGAATCCTATTTTCAATTTTTAAGTTTTTTGCAAGTAGGTTTGGATAGTTTTGGGATTTGTCTTCTATCTTTAAAGCAAATGTTTCTTTTACTTGTTCTTTAGCAATTTCATTTATTTTTTCGATATTTACTGATTCGCTTCCAAAAATAATTTCTTCTATTTGAAAATTTTGTAAAATTTTGATGCTCATTTCAGCAAATGTGTCAGCAGACTGGGTGCCATAAATGACAGGAAGTTCTAAAACGATATCAATATTATTTTCTAAAGCAAGTCTTGTTTTTGTTTCTTTGGATAAAACACTGATTTCTCCTCGTTCTAAAAAATATCCGTTTAAAACTAAAATGAGCAAAGAATCTGGATAGATTTCTTTTATTTTTTGGATATGGTAGATATGACCATTGTGGAAAGGATTGTATTCAGCAATAATTCCAATTTTTTGCATAAAACCACCTAACTAAACTATAACATAGATTGAAATATCCTGCAATTTGTACTATAATCAATTTGTGATGTATATGAATTTAGATTTAACGAAAGTTCCTATCCGAAACATAAATTATGAGGGAATGGTAACTATTCCAAAAAATTATTATGAGAAAATGAACATTTTAGATGTTCAAAATGTTCAGGTGAATTTTGAAATTTCTAAAAATATGGATCAAGAGGATATTCTTTATTTAAGTTGTTCTGGAAATTTTCTTTTGCAAGATGCCAGAAACTTGGAACCGGTTTCTTATCCTTTTCAGTTTGAATTTAATGAAAAAATTAATGAAGAAAGTGAAATCTGTGGGAGATTTTTAGAAAATTCGCAAAATACACTTGATATTATGGCGATTTTATGGGAAAATATTGTACTGGAAAACCCCATTAGCTATACAGTTTGTGATTCTTTAGAAAATTCTAAAGAAAATGCTGGATGGCGGGTGGTTGGCGAAGAGGATGATCAAGAAATCGATCCAAGGCTAGCTCCACTTATGGAGCTTCTAGATAAGAAAAAGGAGTGAAAAAGATGAAACTTAACCTTCAATTATTTGCTGTTCCATTTAGAAGAACTAGTAAGACAAAGAAAAGAATGCGTCGTACTCATTTAAAAAAAGAAGTAGGAGCAATTAGTACTTGTCCAAAATGTGGAGCAAATTTAAGACCACATCGTGCATGTGCAAAATGTGGATATTATAAAAATGAAGATGTTTTACATATTCAAAAAGAAGATGAATAATTTTTACAGATTGAAATTATAATAAAAATGTATTATAATTTCTTCAGATGTCCTGGTAGCTCAGCTGGATAGAGCAATCGCCTTCTAAGCGATCGGTCGTGAGTTCGAATCTCGCCCAGGACACCATTTTTAATAATTAAATCTTGTAACTCAAGATTTTTTTTTGCCCAAAAAAATAACTCTTATACTAGCAGTTGTCTATTTAATTTTTATACAATAATCTGTTGTTTAAAGTGTGTAATTTTTATAACTACTTGATACAAATACAGTAATACCTTTTTCTTTTTCCATAAAATCAAATCTTTTCTAAAAATTATTTACTAAATATTTAAAATTAATAATAAATTGCATCACCTCCTTTAAAATAGGGCATAAAAAAAGACCATCAAAATTAATTGATAATCCTTTGTTAAATATTAATTACAAGTATATCCATCGTTTTCACTAGCCGAAATAGCTGTTGTAAAACTTCTATTTGTTTCACTTTTATAATCCATGCCGACCCTTTTTAATACGGATGTATCTGCTATGTCTAGGTCTGCTTTAAGATTAATAGTCATTTGATCCTGAATATCAATATTTATATCAAGTCCAGTATGATCTATATCTGCTAATCCCAAATTTGTAAGCATATTATTTTTAATTTGTTCTTTTTGCTCATCTGTTAATGATGATAGGCTTTCTACACCAAATAGCGAGTTATCATATACAATAGTTAATTCAACATTTGTGATATTATCATTAGTTGCTGTCCACTTATAAGTATTTACATATCCATCCATTTGTTTCGTACAAGTTTTAGTAGCAACTACATCTTTTTGTTTTTCTTCTGTTGTTCCACATCCCGTAAGTGTAAAAGCAAATACAGAGATCAATAGAAGTAAAGATATTCTTTTGATAGTTTTCATAAATTCCTTCTTTCTATAATCACAATATTTCTTTTCTAATTTTTCTATATTATATAATAGAAAAAGTTTTATTTAACATCAAAAAACGATAATTTATAGAGGCTGATTGCCTTATAATATTTGGTTGTCATTTAAAACTATTATTAGACGAAAGACTTGAGTGTGCAACGAAAATTTTAAGTAGCAAGAAAATCAATACGATTTTATTAACTGGTGGTGTTGGTGTTAATGGGGATTTTAATGAATCTGAATATATGAAAAAGGTTCTATTAAATTTTGGAGTAGTTGAAAATAAAATTTTAGTTGATGATAAATCAACTGCTACCGAAGAAAATGTTATTAACTCTATACAAATATTAAGAGATATCAATCTAATAGATAATAAGAAAATAGTTTTAGTGTCCAATCAAGCTCATTTAAGAAGAATTGGTATGGAATTAAAAAAACAATTAAAAGAAAATAATTTTGACATGATTTATGAATATCCTGAAAATTCAATTATTTCGTTTGATAAAATAAAGAATAATAACGAATGGAGAAGTTTAGCAATTAATGAAGTAAAAAAAATTATAAGCTTCATTGAACAAGGCATTGTAGATGATGAAGAAGTAGATTTTAATTAAAAAACTATAAGAAATAAAAAATGCAATTGTAGAATTTAAGCTTTTTGATAAAGAAATCGGATTAAAAAAGAAAAGGTAATTAAAAAACAATTAAATGCTATTCAAAATGATAAATTTAATTTAAATCTTTATAATTAATCAAATCTGTATATATTCCTTTAACGCCTTGTTTCAATAAATTTTTGGCATTTGTTATATCATTTTCCGTATGTACTAAAATATGTATATCGTATTTGTTTGCAATATTGTAAATTTCTTGGTTGAAAAGAAAATTCCACATCGTAATATATTTTATTTCGTTTTCCTTGCTCCATTTACAAATTTCTTCAAATTCTTGTAAATCTCCATTCCATCTTGTGTATAAAGTAAAAATGATATTTTCAAAAGGATAGATACTTTTTATTATAGAAAGCATTTCCTCGTTATAAATTTGGATAATAAATTTATCGAATACTTTGAGTAAATTTTCTTGAATTGCTGTATTTTTCATTTCTACAAATTCAGTAGAAATGTTTTCTTTGTCTATGTATTTTGAATCGGTAATAATCCAAATGTCTGGATAATCGTTTACGATATGTAATAAATCTTTAAATGAAAGAGGAGTGTATTTACCTTTGATTTTTGCGTTTAAAAATTCTTCTTCGGTAGGAATTTTATTATTAAAATTTTTTTCCCAATAATAGGATAAAACAACTTTTTGATCACTTGTGAGTTGGAAATCTACTTCAAAAGTTCTTAATCCATTATTATAAGAGTTTAAAAATGCTTCTTTTGAGTTTGTATAGGTATCTTCATTAATTTGTCCTAAGGCATGGCTAATTAATGAATCGTTCCAAACAGAAGTTTTATATAAATTAGGGGTCTCTATACAAATAGGAGAAGTGTATTGAAGTAATATTATTAAGATACATTGAGTAAATAATAAAAGGATTATTAGCCTATTTAAAATTTTAGACATATGACTCACCTATATAAAATTATACCATAATATTAAGTTGATTTTTTTCATTATTAAATAATTAAATTTTAATTAGGTTAGAAAATTTTTGATTTGTGTTTCCTTTTGACTTTTTTTGTGTTATTATAATTAACAATTTAAACGATGGGGGAATGACTATGCAAAATTTTAATAATATTGTTACATTTGTTAAAAATAGCCAAGATATTGGAGAAATCCCAAAAGAATTATATAAATTAATTATGTTTACAACCTATTCGTCCTATATTCAAAATATAATATGTTATTTTCCTAATGCAAAAATTACCAAAAGTGATGTACCATTTCAATATAATTTTACCTATCAAAATAAAAATACTGTATTTTCTTTGTTTTCAAATTTAGATTTACAGGTTAGTGATAAAAAAAATTTAAAATGTTCAAAAAGAATGGAAAAAGTATTATTAAGAACGTTAAAACTAGCTTGTTCTATGGATTTAGTTAATCCTAGAGTTGTTATAGGAAATTCTTTAATGGAAAAATTAAGTACTTTGATTATATATCAAGAAAATGGAGTAGAAAAAATTCTTGATTATGCTAGAAATATTGTAATGAATAAAGATGACTATTATGAACTTTTTATGTTTAAAGAATTAAATATTTTAGATAAATATGATTTATATAGAATTTATCAAATTCTTTGTGAACTTGATTGGAATGAAAATTTGTATGAATATTTGCTTTTTTCAAATGAAATATTTAAAGATCTTTCAAGAAAAGAGCACTTTAAATTTTTAACTGAAAAATATGACATAAATGGAATTAATAGACATAATTATATAATATTTGGAAATGATTGTGATTGCCTTTTTTTTCAAACTGATGATTTGTATCATAGAAAATACGATAAATTAATTAGAGAAGTAGATAGTTTTACAGAAGAACCATCTAAACGTACAAAACACATATCCTATAATAGTAGCAAAGGTATATATGAACTTAATGACAAAAAGTTTGGTTATTTTACATTTGATTTATTATCAAATATGACGGATGATGAAGCGGTAAAAAAAGAATTGTTGTCAAAATTAAGATATGGCAAATGCCATCAAAACTCAAATATAATAGCAAGATCACTTTCAGATAAAGATAAACAAAGTGCTTATATAGTTGGTGGAAAATTTAAAGAAAATGAAATGGATTCTTTTTATCATTCTTGGGTTGAAATTGATGAAAAAAATGTTGTTATTGATTTTAATCATAATATTGTGATGAATAGAGATAAATATTATAAACTTTATGAAGTGGTTCCTATTTCTAAAACTTCTTGTTTTGAAATGGAAGAAGTTATTGAGACAATTCTTTTTGATGCAGAATTAGATATTCATCCTATTTTTGTAAATTATTTTGGTCGTGAAATGTTGAGAGATTTGAAGAAAAATAATCAATTGCTTCGAAAAAGTAAATAAACTATGTAAAAAATAAGAATGAACAAAGTAGTATTATCAAAAAAAAATGCAAATTTTTAAGAAAGTTTATAGAAATGATTTTTGAGGAAAAATTTAATTTTTTTTGTTATTTATGATATGATATCTTCGGTGAGAAATATGGCTTCATCTACAATACATTTAGCTGTTGCTAAAGAATATATTAAAAAAAATTCTCTTAAAAATGTTGAAGATTTTTTGTCAGGAACTTTATATCCTGATGCGACTCAAGATAAAGATAAAGCACATTATACTGATTTACATCAAAAAAAGATATTTTGAGTCATGTTCGGGGGAAGGTAAATCTTTTCTCTTTCTTAAACGAACATGAGATTTTAAATGATTTTGAATTAGGATGGTTTCTTCATTTAATTACCGATTATTTGTTTTTTCTAGAGTGCTTTTCAGAAGAATATTTACTAAATGTATCTGATGATGATTTTCGGAGAGATGCATATTTTGCTTATGGATGTTTTAATGGTTACTTATCAAAAAAATATCATATTACTATGAAAGATTATCAAAATTATTTACAGGAATACTATTCGCCAATTCCATATCAAGATAATATTTTTTCAAAAAAACTTATAGATGATTTTATTAAACGAGTAAGTTCTATAGAGTTAGATGAATATATTTTAAAAATCAAAAAAAATAAAGGAAATATTATACCTTAGAATTTGAACGGTGTCTGTAGATAAAGGAGAAGTTGAAATGAAACAAAATATTTATAAAAAAATTTTAAAGATGTTGACAAATAGACAAAAAGTGAATTTTTTGATTATAATCATTATTATGATTGTGTCAGCCTTATTAACTCAGTTATTGCCACTTTCAATTGGTACATTAACAGATGAGATCTTAACTAAAGAACAATTATCTTTTGTAAGTATTTTACCTTTTTTAGGGTTTATTTTAATTATTACTGTTACTAATGAAATTATTAAAGTTATTCGGAGATTACTTGTGGAAGATACCTCTACTAGATTTGAAAAAGAAGCACGAATAAAAGCAATATCCTCTTTGCTACATGCTCCATTAAGTTATTTTAAAGAAAACATGACTGGAAACATTCATGGAAAATTAAATCGTAGTTTAGATGGTACCTCCAGATTATTAAAATTACTTTTTATGGATTTTGCCCCTGCTATATTTAATGGAATTGCTGCAATTATTGTGATTTTTTCTAAATTGCCTTTAATGCTATCCTTGTTAATGCTCTTAGTAATCCCAATTGGAATAGGAATTGTATTTCGACAAATTAGTACGCAACGTGGGATTAGAGTTGAGTTAATGAATGAAAAATCTAATATGGATGGAACAATGGTCGAACTAATAAATGGAATAGAGGTTATCAGAGTTGTCGATAATGCAGGAAAAGAAATCACGCGCTTTACAAATGTTTCAGAGTATCTACGCTCAAAAGAAATGAAACATCATAAATCAATGGCATTTTATAATGGTCTTAAATTTTTAAACGAAGCTATATTTACTGTTTTAATTATTGGAATATCCGCTTTTCTTGCCGGCGAGGGAATAATAAGTGTCGGAACCGTTTTAACCGCGTATTTGTCTTTCACTCAGTTAACAACGCCTCTAAGAGAACTTCATCGGATATTTGATGAATTATCTGAATCGACAGTACTAGCTACAGAATATTTTAGAATTCTCGAATTACCAAAAGATTTTTCTTATATAACCCAAAATAATCAAGAAGAAAGAAAAGAACCAAAATTTATTCTTTCTATAAAAAACATGAATTTTTCTTATGAAACTTCTCAGAAAAATATTCTTGAAAATCTAAATATAGAAATAGAAAAAGGGGAGTTTATCGGTATTGCAGGCCCAAGTGGGTGTGGAAAATCCTCTTTGATAAAAGTCCTTACAAAATTGGAACAGGGAAGTGGAGATATATGGATAGCCGGGAAAAACATAAATCAAATGACAAGAAAAGACATTGCAGAAGAAATTGCTTTAGTTCCTCAAAATCCCTTTTTAATATCAGCGAGTATTAAAGAGAATATTTGTTATGGGTTAAATAAAAAAGTAACTAATAAAGAAATAAAAGAGGCTGCCCAAAAAGCTTTTATAGATGATTTTATTGAATCTTTACCAGAAAAATATGACACAATGGTTGCTGAAGGAGGTAGAAATCTTTCGGGTGGACAAAAGCAAAGAATCGCTTTAGCTCGTATTTTTTTACGAAAGCCTTCTATTTTAATATTGGATGAAGCAACTTCAGCATTAGATAATACAACAGAAAAATATATTCAAAAAGCGATTGAAACTTTGCAAAAAGAAAATCACATTACTATACTTTCTATAGCTCATCGGCTATCTACGTTAAAAAATTGTGATAGGATTTTTGTCTTTGACAAAGGACACATCGTCGAGCAAGGAAAATATCAAGAACTTATCGAAAAACCAGGGATTTTTCAAGATATGTATAATGGAGTTTTAAAATAAAAAATTGTCTTAGAAATTAAGACAGTTTTTTTATTCAACGAATGTAACACTTTCAATATCTAACGTATCTTGGATAGATAAAGATATAGAGTATTTTACTTCTTCTTCAATGTCTTTAGAAGCTAGTCCTTCATAAAGTAAGGGACTAAAACTTAATTTGATTTCACTTTCTAAAATTTCGTAGTTCGTAAGTTCTGTATTTGCTGTTAAATAACTAATTAGATTGGTTTTAATACTTGGATTCGTTTTTAATCTTTCAATAATAATTTCTACTTTATCTTTTTCATTATTTTCTAGTAAAGTTACAGGTATATAGTAAGATGTGTTTTCTTCTTTAGCCACGTAGTAGGTTGTTGTTTTGGTTACATTTTTTAATCCGGACAAATCATAAACTTTATTAATGCC
The DNA here is from genome assembly GCA_944363605.1 of uncultured Bacilli bacterium. Taxonomy (GTDB): domain Bacteria; phylum Bacillota_I; class Bacilli_A; order RF39; family UBA660; genus Ventrenecus. Next base: position 21,664 of record CALVUM010000038.1, on the reverse strand, counting down.
AATATCTCTTGTTAAAAGTAACGGTAGTTTTTTTGTTGTATTTGGAATATTTTCCAATATTTTTCCGTCAATATAAATAATAATTCCATCAATATTTTCTAATTCTGTTAATGAGTAAACTAGGCATTCTATAGCTTTTTCCTCATAGTTTTTTGGAATATTTAAAAATTCTTTACTAAAATTGATTTTTAAGGTTGTATCTTGTAAATCTATACTTAAAACTTTTGTGTTTTTGGGTAAAACTGGTGAGAAAAAATTAGGAATGTATGCAGATTTGGCATTATCAATAGTGAGTATTTCGATAATTTCTTTTGCCTTTTCGATGATTGTTTCGCTTTTTATAGAAATATCTGTTCTTGAAACAAACTCTTCGCTGTTTATTAAGTATATCGGGTGTGGTTTCATTTCAGTATAGGAAATGGTTACATTTTTAATTTCTTTTTCAGTTCTAGGAAAAGTTAATGTGATTAAAAAAATTAGAAGAGCAAACGTTGTGATAATGAGTTTTCTTTTGACACAATTTTTAATCATCGATAAATCACCTAATAAAGAATATGATGGATAAAAAGAAAGAAGAACTAAAAAAGAAAGTCTTTGTAAAAACTTTCTTAAATAGAAATTTCACCTAAACGTAGAAGCTCCACGACAGCACTTGCACGACCTTTAACTTCTAATTTTTGCATTGCGTTGGAGATGTGATTTCGAACTGTTTTTTCACTTATATTAAAATCTTTTGCTATATCTTTTGTAGTATAATTTTGAATGAGTTTTTCAAAAATTTCTTTTTCTCTTGGTGTAAGTATTTTTTGCTTCATGTTATCACCCTTTCTTTTCCATAAACCTACTTATAGTATTTTATGAAATAAAGAAAAAGTGGTGTCTTAAGCATTTTGGAATTTTACAGTAATGTATTTTTCTTCGTTAAACAATTCTTGTACAGTTCTGATAATATTATTTGCGAGTGTATTTGAATGATCCGTGCTTGCAATTACAATACTAATGGTATCTTTACTGATTTTGGCAAAAGAATCAAGTTGATAGGTTTCTTTAATTTTTTTCTCAATTTTTTCTTCATCACTTTTTTTATTTTGTAAAGCCATTAAAGAATTGTATGCATTATTTTTTTCTTCAGTTGTCTTTGTCGTGTCCATTAAAATACTCTGATAGTTTTCCATCTCTTTTAAGACACTTTCATCTTCGCTGACACGTAGAGATACTAAAAGACTGCTTTCTTCAACTGTAACATTAACTGGAACACTGGTGTTTGGATCTTTATTTTCTAAAATGCTCGCCAAACTACTATCTTTCATTGTGACATAATAAATCGATAAAACTAAAATAAGACTAAAAAGCGTGACAAACCATACACTTTGTTTATTAATCATGATATACCCTCCTAAAGTACCTACCAAATCATATGAACATTACAAAATTTTATTACATGATTTTCTAGGGTTTATGCTATAATAAAAATATGGTGAAGTGAGTATTATGTATCAAATTAGTTTGCTTTTTATGAAATTTCTTTTATTTAGTATGATTGGCTATGTTGTCGAAATGATCATGTGTGCCATCGTCGATAAAAAAATAGCGAACCGCGGTTTTTTTTGCGGACCTATCATTCCTATATATGGAGTAGGAAGTTTATTACTTGTTTGGATGTTGGAACCTTTTAAAGAAAATGTACTGCTTGTTATTTTGCTTAGTATGCTTATAACAACTACTATAGAATATTTTACCGGATATGCTTTAGAAAAAATTTTTCATAATAAATGGTGGGATTATAGTAAAGAAAAGTTTAATTTGCATGGGCGCATTTGTTTAAAAAATTCTATCTTATTTGGAATTGGTGGTCCAATAATTCTTTATATTTTAAATCCTTATATGACAGATTTTTTAATTCAATTTCAAAATAAAATTTTTATTGGTGTGACAATTTTCTTATTTATTCTTTTTCTTTTCGATGTTATTTATTCTTGTGTGGTAGCTTATAATTTAAGACACCGTTTAATTGTTGTTGAAAATTTAAAAAATGAGAAACTTGCTAAAATTCCTGGAATGTTTGAAAAAATGTTAACGAGTCGAGTAAAAGGAATGAAAAAATTTCCAAAACGATTATTAAAAGCATTTCCAACTTTATGGAAAAGTCATCCGAAAGAATTTGAAATTATGAAAAAAATTGAAGAAAAACAGAAAAAAAACAAAAAAAGTAAAAAAAATCAAAAAAAATAAAGGAAATCGAACTCTTTTCTTGTATGTATTAGTAGAAAGGAGTTTTTTTATGAAGCAAATTAAGCAATGGGATGCAAAAGACTGTGGCGTGAGCTGTGTATCTTATCTTATTCAATATTATGGTGGGTTTGTTCCAATGGAAAAGTTAAGAGAAGATACTTTTACAACTCATAATGGAACGAATGCGTACTATATTCTACAAACCTTAAAAAAATATGGTTTTGATGCAGTAGGAAAAAAAGTTTCATTTGAAGAGCTCTCAGGGGGTGTATTTCCAGCTATCGGTCATTTTGTTTTAAGAAACCATTTAGAACATTTCATGATTATTCAAAAAATAAATAAGAAAGAAATTGTCTTAATGGATCCAGCTGTTGGGAAAAGAAAACTTTCAATGGCAAGTTTTAAAGAAGAGTGGGATGGAGTAGTTTTAGAAGCGATTCCTAAAGATCAAATTTTAAAAATGCCAAAAGAGAAAAGTGTTTTAGAGTTTTTAAAAAGTATCTTTTTCCTGCATAAGAAAAAAGCTCTTTTCTTAGTTTTTTTAGCCTTTTTAATTTCTATTTTCACGATTTTAGAAAGTCTTTATTTAAAGGTTAGTTTATCCCAGTATCAAAATATGGCTTGGGATTCAAAGTTTTGGGCTATTGTTTTCTTTTTTGGAAGTCTTTTTCTGTTACGCTCGCTGTTTTTCTATATTAAAGAAATTTATAGACTCTATTTAAGTAAAGATATTGAAATCGATTATATGTATTCTTTTTTAGCCCATCTTTTTAAATTACCCATGGCCAAATTTCAAAGTTATCAAACGGGTGAAGTAATTACAAGAGTCAGTGAAGCAAGGGAAATTAAAGATTTATTTGCCGATATCTTTGTTTCTTTGATTTTAAATTCTATTTTAGGTTTTCTTTCGTTATTTTTACTATATTTTTTAAGTAAAGAACTATTACTCGTTTTAGGTATGGGTTTAATTTTTTATTTTTTGCTTGGGCTCATTTTTTCAAAATCTTTATATCGTATTTTACTTTCAAATATGGAAAACGAAAGCACTTGGCAAGAAATACTTCTAGAAGGCATCAGAACTTTTCTGCCAATGAAGCATTTGAATGTGACAGATAAACAAATGAATGAGATAGAAGAGGGGTTAGCGACACATATTTACAAAAGGTTGTCTTATCAATTGAGTTTTGAAAAAATGGAACTAATAAAAAACTTTGGCTTGGAATTCTTAGGTTTTCTTTTACTAACTTATGGACTTTATTTGTATTTTCAGGGAAAAATCTCAGGATTAAATTTTTTAACTTTTCAAAGTCTTTATGGGTATTTATTAAGTCCTTTAAAAGATTTAATCGCGACTCTTCCAAAATTCTATTATTTAAAAGGAGTTTTACGAAAAATTAGTGAGTATATGGCTTTAGAAGAAGAAGTTTTAGATGAGCCTACTCTAAAACTAGTCGATACGTCAATTAGTTTCCTAGATGTTACTTTTTCTTATACACCTCTTACATCATCTTTAGAACATTTATCTTTTTCTTTAAAAAATTATGAACATGTTTTTTTAAAAGGACCAAGTGGCTCAGGGAAAAGTACAATTTGTCGGTTGCTAATTAAAGAACTTACTAATTATCAAGGAGATATTTTGTTAGGAGGACAAAATCTTAAAGATTATAATCTGGCAACGATTCGGGAAAATGTAGTGTATTTAAGTCAAAAAGAACCTTTACATCATAAAACGATTCGAGAGAATATAAGCTATTATTTAGAAGTTTCTGAGGAAGATTTTCTCGCTGTTACAAAAGTCTGTGAATTAGAAAGTGTTGTGGCCAAGAAACCGTTAAGATATGAAACATTTTTATCTGATGGAAATTTATCTGGTGGTGAAAGACAAAGGGTGTTACTTGCAAGAACCTTGCTAAAAAAAGGAGAAATCTATTTATTAGATGAATGTTTAAGTGAAGTGGATGAAAAATTAGAAAAGAAAATTATTAAAAATATCCGTGCCTTTCTTCAAGATAAAACGGTAATTTATATAAGTCATCGTGATCATACAAAAAGTTTTGAAAGGGTGGTGGATATAACATGAATAATCGTTTCTCACTAAAAAAATCTCGCCCCAAAGTAAAATTACTAAGAATGTTTGGTTTTGTTTGGACTTTAGTTTTTCTTTATTTTTCGATAACGTTTTCTTTTGAAGTAGGAACTCTTTATGAAGGGGTCTATTCTTGCCAAAAAAATGTATGTACAATTGTTTCTTATTTACCTGTCTCAGAAATTGTTAAGTTAGATGATTCGCAACAAATCATTGTAAATAAACAAGAAGAAAATTTAGAAATTCTTAAAATAAATAATTTAGAAGTAGTAAATAACGTAGCTTTTCAAGAAATTACTATAAAAATTTCAAAGCAAAACTTTTATGAAAATCAAACAGTGTCTTTTTTCCTTAAACAAGATTCTCAAAATATGTGGGAGATACTTTGGCAAAATTTGAAAGGAGGTGATGCTTTATAATTATGAAGGAAAAAGAACTACTTCAAGTTGAAGGAGGTGGCTGGTTATTAATAGCTGGAGTAGTTGCTGGCGCTATAACATTTGTAATTGGCGTGATTGATGGTTTTATAAGGCCTTTATCTTGTCATGATTAAAATTGGAAAAACTATAGAAAGGAGAAAGAAATGATTTTAGAAAAAAATGAATTATCCCAAGTAGTTGGTGGAGGCATAACTGCCGCTTTAGTAAATGCCGTTATTCGGGGATTTCAATTTCTTTTTGATCTTGGTAAGTCTGTTGGATCTTCCATTGCCAGGATGACTAAAGGAAGTTATTGTTAAAAAAAGTAGCTATTTAGCTACTTTTTAATGTTCAGTTAAATATAAATCGTAGTATTCATCGTAGGTAATCTCTAGTTCATGGACTTTGGTAGCATGTTCTACGCCAATATATCTTAAATGCCACGGCTCTTCTTTATAACCTGTGATAGTGGAATTATCTTTTGGATAACGGACGATAAATCCATATTTATAAGAATTGTTAAGCATCCATTCATAATCCGCATCAGTTAAATTACTCCAATGGGTGCTACTTCTTACATCAAGTGCAAGTCCTGTTTGATGTTCGGAATGTCCTGGTCTTGCCGAATAGGTGTCTACAACTTCTAGAGGATCATCTTTTAAATATCCATTATATAAGTTTTTTTGATAGTCATAAGAGCGATAGGTACTATAAGGAATAATATAGACATTATCTAGTTTGGCTGCGACAAGAAGATTTTCAAAATCTTCGACAGCATCATCTTTAATTTTTAAAGAAGGAAAACTTGGAATGGACACTAAATCATCAGGAACATAATCACTCGGTAGAGCATGACTTTTATTTACTAAAACAGTTACAGCACTCGGATTCTCAATCGTTTCAATTGTTTGATAAAAAGGTTCGTCTAAATTTAAATTGACCCGCGTTACCACATCTTTCATTTCAATTCCTTCTAAAGCTTGGTAAGCTTTGTAACGGTCTATTTTTGCAAAATCAAAGTTGGAAATTTGATAAAAATCTTTTAAATCCACATAGTCATTTTCTAAAATAGATGTAATATTCTTGTCACTCATGTATTCATAAATATTGTTAATTTCATCGGCCGTATAGCCTTTTTCTAAAAGCGAATTGGCTTCATTTGTAAAATTTTCTTTGCTGACAAGAATAATCCCTTGTTCTTCTAAGATTTCACTGGCTGTTTTTTCTTTTTCGATAGGCGTAGATGAAAAAAATAGATCTTTTGTTAGATAAAGAGCTGCCCCGGCAACACATAATATAAAAAAGATAGCTAAAAGAACAATTAACACTTTTTTGTCTTTCGTCATAACATCACCTAATATAAGTATAGCATTTTTTGGCATATTTATATATGCTTGACATATTTTTTTACTAGAGGTGTACAATGAAAAAAATAATTTGTTTTTTACTTTTGCTTTGTTTATTTACTCCAAGCGTATCTGCAGAAGAGGTAAGTGGGGATTTAGCTCCCAATAGTAAAAGTGCCATTTTACTAGACGCGAATACCAAAACTATTTTGTTTAAGAAAAATGAACAAGAGAAACTTGCACCTGCTTCAATGACCAAAGTAATGAGCATGCTTTTAATTATGGAAGCCATTGATAATGGTTCTTTAAATATGGAAGATGATGTAACCATTAGCGAGAATGCTGCGAGTATGGGTGGAAGTCAAGTATATTTACAAGCTGGAGAAACTTATAAAGTAAAAGAACTTTTAAAAGGAATTGCCGTTGCATCCGGAAATGATGCGGTTGTCGCGATGGCTGAAAAAATTTCTGGAACAGTTGAGGATTTTGTCAATCTCATGAATAAACGGGCTCAAGAGTTAGGAGCAACAAATACTCATTTCGTAAATCCACACGGCTTAGATGCCGAAGATCATTATACAACTGCTTATGATATGGCTTTAATGGCTTTTGAGTTATTAAAACATCCAACAATTTTAGAGTATACGAGTATCTATGAAGATTATTTACAAAAAAACGATGGTTCTAGTATTTGGCTTGTTAATACGAATAAGCTTGTCAGATTTTATGATGGTGTGGATGGTTTAAAAACTGGGTTTACTCAAACAGCTGGCTATTGTCTTACGGCAACAGCTAAGAAAAATACAATGCGTTTAATTTCAGTGGTAATGGGTGCCGAGACAAGTGACAAAAGAAGCAGTGATACAACGAGTCTTTTAAATTATGGTTTTAACACATATAAAAACTATGTTGTTTTAACAACAAATGATTCTTTAGGCGTAAAAAGAGTAGAAAATGGAGTTACAGAGCAAGTAGATATTGTCCTTAAAAATGATTATGTAAAATTAATAAAACAAACCGATCCAAAACCGAACTATTCCTTTAATGTTTCTGTGGATTCTTTAGTAGCTCCTCTAAAAAAAGGCGATATTGTGGGCAAAGCAGAAGTGGTCGATGAAAGCGGAACGGTTTTAGATAATTTAGATGTGACCATCAAAGAAGATATACCAAAAGTAAACTGGTGGCAAGCATTTCTAAAAAATTTAAAGCATCTAACAGCTGGTCAAATTTTAATAAAATAAATGTCAAATAAGCAAGAAAAGATTGTCTTTCCTTGTTTTTCTTTTATAATAAAAATAGGTGAGTACTCGTGCAAAAGAAAAAGAAGTTAAAATTAAAAAAAGCAGTTATTTTTAAATCTTTAGCTATTTTGATTGGTTTAATGAGTATCTACGTTTTCATAATGTTTTTACGGATAAATGTTTTGCCTTGGATCTATTTAGTTTTAATTTTTCTTATTCTGCTTTTTTTAGATATAGGAATCTATTTTTTTCTTTCGAAAAAAAAGGCTAGTTATCGAATAATTGGAACCATTGGCGCGTGTTTTTTATTTGTTTTTTATTTTATTGGTATTAACTATCAAAATATTACATTAGATTTTTTACATCAATTTTCATTCTTAAATATTCAAACAGAACAATATCAAGTGATTGTTAAAAAAACAAGTGAATTTTCCTCTTTAAGGGATTTAGAAAATGAAAGTATTGCCTATGTAAAAAATCGCGAGGGAGCAACAAAAGCTTTTAAACAAATTGACGTATCTATTAAAAAAGAAGAAATTGAAGGAACAGGAGCCTTAATTGAATCTTTTTTGAAGGATGAATTAAGGGTAATCTTATTAGAAAAAAAAGAAGAAGAACTTTATAATGAAATGAGTCAAGAATTTAAAGAAAATCATAAAATTCTCGATACAGTATCAGTGGAAGTCCAAAAGAGTGATTTTCGAAAAGATGTGGCAATTACTAAAGAACCTTTTAGTGTATATATTACAGGAGTAGATACGTATGATGCTATTTCAAGTGTCGCGAGAAGTGATGTGAATATGGTAATTACTGTAAACCCTATAACGCATCAAATTTTACTCACTTCGATTCCAAGAGATTATTATGTTAAGATAGCCGAGGATGATGGAGAGTTAAACGATAAGCTTACGCATGCAGGATTAAAGGGTGTAGATGTAAGTATTAAGACGATTGAAGATTTATTAGATATGGATATAAATTACTATATTAAATTTAATTTTACCTCTTTGATACAAATTGTCGATGCTTTAGGTGGGATAGATGTGGATTCACCATTCGCGTTTACTGCTGATTATGAAGAAGAGACACATATTTATTATGAATTTCAAAAAGGAATAAATCATTTAAATGGAAAACAAGCCCTTGCATATGTCCGAGAGCGTTACGGGCTTCGGGAAGGGGATGTAGCAAGAGCAAGGCATCAACAACAAGTAGTAGAAGCAGTTGTAAATAAACTTACTACAACAACCATTTTAACAAAATATGGAGAACTTCTTGGAAGTATGGAAGGAAACTTTACAACAAATTTTGATTTTGATAGTATAACAGGTTTTGTTAAAATGCAATTACAAGATATGCCATCATGGAATATAGAGATGCAAGTTTTATCAGGGGCGGATGCTTCAAGGAAAACAGCTTCTATGCCCGATTTATATTCTTCCGTTATGATTCCTGATGAAGAACAACTAGAAAATTCCAAGCAAAAAATAGATGAAATCATGCTTACATAAAAATGTCATTAAAATGACGTTTTTTTTTGTTTCTTTTGTCGAATTTGTTTAAAAAAATTCGTTTTTTCTCTATATTAAAATAGGCAAGGTGAGGCTATGCTAATTTTACAAATTGAAGAAAGAAAAGAAAATCTTTATGCAAAACTAGAAGGAAAATTGACCCGAAAAGAAACGCATCAAGTTCTTGATTATTTAATTCCTTATATTGTCAAAAATAATGTAAAAAACTTTGTTTGTGACTGTAAGAAGTTGAAAAAAATTGATCTTGATGGAAAATATGCTTTATTAAAGACAAAAGTTGTATTAAAAAAGCAAAAAGGTAATTTTCTTTTATGCGATGTTAAAGAAAGTATCAAAAAAGAACTGATTGGATACCGTATGCGCATACAGTAAAAAAGAATTGGAGGATAAGGTTGACAACAGAGGACTTGATTAAAGAAAATACGGCTTTAATCAAACATATTGCTCAAAACTTTTATCAAGTTTCTTTTGAAGATTTATTACAAGCTGGTGCCATGGGAATTTTAAAAGCTTATAAAAATTATCGAAAAAATGGAACGACCAAATTTTCTACTTATGCTTACGATTATATTTTTGGAGAAATGTATGATTTTGTAATGAAAGATCGTGAGATAAAAGTAAGTAAAGAAATATTAAGATTAGCAAAGCAGATTGAATCCACCAAAAATGCCCTAAGTTTAAAGATGAACAGAACACCTACGTACGAGGAAATTGGTTCATTCTTAAATCTTAGTCCTATCCAAGTAAGAGAGGCTTTTCTTGTTACGACAAAATCAATTAGTTTGGATGAAGAACGAGATGAGGCACACGACCTTCATGAGACTATTGCTATGGAAGAACGACTATCCTTGGATGAAAAAATTACATTGGAAGATAGTATTAACACCCTTCCAAAAAGTAGTCAAAAAATTATCAAGTATCGTTATTTTGAGGATTTATCGCAAAGTGAAACGGCCAAACGCCTTGGGATGACTCAAGTAATGGTATCTAGATATGAAAAGAAAAGTTTAGAGCAATTAAAAAAATTCTATGAAGTAGTCTGAAAGCTTGTAATGAGCTTTCTTTTTTGTTAGAATGATTTTAGAAAAGGGGAGGGAAAATGAACAATAATATTGATTTAAATTTATATAAAACATTTTATGTTGTAGCAAAATATAATAGTTTTACTAAAGCCGCTGAGCAGCTTTATATATCCCAGCCAGCCGTTACTCAAGCAATAAAAAAACTAGAAGAACAATTAAATACGGAATTATTTATGAGAACTTCAACTGGTATTCATTTGACAAAATCCGGAGAACATGTTGCATATAAAGAACATATTCCTATGGCTTATTCAAATAACTTTTCAATATTAATTTCGTTACATAAGGCAATAAAATTTCATTTTAAAGAGGTGATAGTTATGATAGAAATTGCATTAAATGATGCCAAGAAAAATTTTGGTTTTAAAAATGTTTTAGATGGATTTGATTTAGAAGCAACAACGGGCGAAAGAATTGCTTTAATTGGACCAAATGGCTGTGGAAAAACTACAATTTTCAAAGTAATAGTCGGAGAAGAAAAATTAGATAGTGGTATGGTAACAACGAGAAAAGGGGCAAGCGTAGGGTTGTTATCTCAAATGCCACCGAAAGTTTCAGATGATTGTACCGTTAGGGATTTATTACTGAAAGATTTTAAAAAGCTCTTTGAAGTAGAACGAAAAATGCGAGAGTATGAACAAAAATTCACCACAGTATCACAAGATAATTTAGAGCCAATATTATCTGCATATGGCAAGTTACAAGATTATTTTCAAAATATGGGCGGATATGAAATTGATGAAAAAGTTAGTAAAATTTGCAATGGATTTAAAATATCAGAAGAAATGTTAGATAGAAGTTTTAATACATTATCTGGTGGTGAAAAAACAATCGTTAATCTAGCTTCGCTAGTGATTAGCAATCCGGACATATTATTATTGGATGAACCAACAAACCATTTAGATATTGATACTTTAGAATGGTTTGAACAATTTTTGCAAGGCTATAAAGGGACAATAATTATAAGTTCACATGATCGATATTTCTTAGATAGAGTCGCTACAAAAACCATATTCATTGATAAAGGTAAAGCTGATGTTTATCATGGAAATTATACTTATTATTTACAGGAAAGTGAAAGAAGAGCCTTAGCAGAATTTGAAGAATACAAAAATCAACAAAAGAAAATTGAAGCAATGCAGAATACAGTAAAAAAATTAAGAGAATGGGGAACACAAGGAGATAATCCAAGATTTTTTAGAAGAGCAGCTTGCATTGAAAAAAGATTAGAAAAAATGGAAATGCTAGATAAACCTGAATCGAAAAAAACTTTACCATTAGATTTTGAAGTACATAAACGTTCTGGGAAAGATGTATTAGTAGTAGACGATTTAGGTTTGATAGCAGGCGAAAAAGTGCTGTTAGATGGTGCAGAAATGAATTTGCAATATGGCGAAAAAGTTTGCTTGATGGGAAAAAATGGTACAGGAAAATCTACTTTTATAAAAGCAATTTTAGATCCTACTTCTGATTTTATTTGTCAAGGAGAAATAAAAATCGGGAGCCAAGTATCTATTGGCTATATTCCACAGGAGATACATTTTGAAGATGAAAATGCAACAATTTTAGATGTGGCTAGACGATCTTTTGATGGGACTGAAACACATTTAAGGGCTTCGCTTGCTAAATTCTTATTTTATGGTGAAAACGTATTTAAAAGAGTAGGAACATTATCTGGTGGCGAAAAAGTGAGATTAAAACTATTTGAATTAATTCAAAAAAAGGCAAATCTATTAATACTAGATGAGCCAACGAATCATATTGATATTGATACTAAAGAAATGTTAGAAGAAGCATTAAGTGAGTATCAAGGAACATTGTTTTTTATATCGCATGATCGATATTTTATTAATCAATTAGCAGAGAGGATAGAGAATATTGAAGAACAACAATTTTCTCATTATTTAGGAAACTATGATTATTATAAAGAACAAAAAGTTAAAAGATTATCACTAACTTCATCCCAAAATAAAGTTTCTTATCCGAAAGGAAGAGGGTAAAGTGAAATTTAATTATTTTATACCAGAAAATGTCGAGAAGTTTATAAAAGATGCTAAGTTAGAGGAAATAAGTATCGGATGTTCTGATTCACAAGTGGTTAGAATAAAAAATAAAGAAGGATGTTTTTATTTAAAAATTATGAAAGAAAACTTACTTCTTCAAGAATATAAAAGATTAAGTTGGTTACAAGGTAAATTACCTGTTCCCAAAGTAGTAATGTATATTCAAGAATCAGGAAATGATTATTTGATAACTGAAGAAACATCTGGAAAAATGCTATGTGATGAAGAATATACTAATAATCCAGACATAGCACTTTCTGTTTTGAAAGATGCTTTTCATAAAATTCATAGTGTTGATATAACAAATTGTCCATTCGATGTCTCTAATGATTACAAGTTATCTTTAATTGAGAAAAATGTAAAAAATAATTTAGTTAATACTTCATCTTTGAAAGATGAAACAAGAAAAAAATTTGGTTCAGCCGAAAATTTATTAAAGTACCTAAAGGAAAATAAATTTGAAGAAGAATTAGTATTTTCACATGGAGATACCAGTTTGCCTAATATATTTGGAAAAAATAAAAATTTTATTGGTTTTATAGATGTTGGAGAATGTGGGATAGCTGATAAATGGTTTGATTTAGCCATATGTGAAAAATCAATTTTAAGAAACTATGGTCAGGAATATGTAGAACAATTTTATAGAATTTTAAATATAAAAAGAGAAGATAATAAAGTAAATTATTATTTATTAATGATGGAATTATATTTATAAAAAATTATGTTAGCATTTACAGCATAATAAGAAAAATCATAATTTTCCAAATAAATTTATTAATTCTATTTAAAAATTTAATAAAAAGTGATAAGATTTTAGCCATGACATATACCTCAATTCTATGATTGTTATTCTAAAATCATTATAAAGGTATATGTCATTTTTTGATAGATAAAAAAGGCAAATTTTATATAAAAAATACCTAAAAAAGAGAGGGGTATAAGAAAAATGTATAAAAATGCCTATAAATAAAGAGAAAAACAAAGTGGTAGTGTAATAAACTATTCACACTACCTTAGAAAAGAGTGGAGTAAGTTATGAAAAAAACTATTGGAATAGTACTTATAATTTTATTTATACTAATTTTGGGAATCGTTTTGTTTACTTGTTTTAATAAAACAGAAAATGAAGACTCAAAATATTTTTTTAAAAGAAACATCTTCAAATTTAGAATATCAAGTAATAAATAATGAAAAAGAACTTTTGAATCTTTTAGAAAATCAAAATTATCAAAATGAAACTTGTGATTGTATAGAGGATTATGAAATTAAATTGAAAGATAAAACTTATTTTATTTATGATTTGCAAGAAAGCATACATATTCGTTTAGATGAAAAAGAAGCTAAATTAAGTAAAGAAGATTCGGATAAACTTTCTAATATTATTGAAGAGACGATAACAAATTAAAATAATAGTTTGTATACTATTTCTTTAAAGTTGGATCGATTTTACTAAAAATGTATATAATTAACTAATATCTATCTATTTTTATAAAAAAGCTGGAAATACAATTTTTATGTGGAATAATGAGTATTTGAGAATTTTTAGAATTAGATTTTTTTAAGTGCAACAGTCAACTTAATTAAGTGCAAAAATTGCACTTTTGTATTGTTTGAATGTTAATTTGTTGATATAATAAATATAAATTGAAATGATTTTTATGAGAGTTTTTTGGATAAAAAAAGAGAATATAGAAGTGCATTTTTTCTTCTTCTAGTAGTGCAATATAATTTATAAAGGAGATGATAACCTATGTCTAAAAAAGAAAATTGGAACTTAGAATTATCAGAATATATAAAGCAAGGAGAACCAAATAAAAGCGAAAAAGCCAAAAATTGGGAAACTGCTATTGGTCTTCAAGATGTCGATGGATTAAAACCCTCTAAATATTTAATTGATACTGCAAAAGAACATATTGAAGGTAATATAGATATTAATGAAGCCAAGAAAAAAATAGATGATTACTATAAATTTTCTGATAATAGAAAGAAAGAAGAAAAGGAAAATAGTGAAGAGGCAGATAAGGTAGCAGTTAGAATTACCGAACTATTAAGTGAAAAAGCCTTTAATTTTAATATTTTTGAACTAATTAATATACATTCAAGATTATTTAAAGGAATCTATAAAGAAGCAGGAAAAATTAGAGATTATAATTTCACTAAAAAAGAGTGGATATTAAATGATGATACTGTTATTTATTCATCATATGAAACAATAAGAGAAACTTTAGAATATGATTTAAAAGAGGAATTAAACTTTTCTTATAAAGATAAATCACTCGAAGAAGCAATAAAGCATATTGCTAGATTTACATCGAATATCTGGCAAGTACATCCTTTTTGTGAAGGAAATACAAGAACAACTGCTGTGTTTATTATAAAGTATTTAAGAACATTTGGGTTTAGTATAAATGATGAGGTATTCGCAGAAAATTCTTGGTATTTTAGAAATGCACTTGTTAGAGCAAATTATAGAAATTTTGAAAAAAATATTTTTGAAGATACATCTTATTTAGAAAAATTTTTCTTCAATTTATTAGGTGATACTAATTACGAACTTAAAAACCGATATACTCATATAGGCTATAAGGGGAAAGAAGAAAATGAAGTATCTAATAATAAAAATTATACATTAGAGGAACAAGCAATTGTAAATATTATTAAAAATAATGAGTCAGTAAAGCAAGAAGAAATAGCAAAACTAATTGGAAAATCAGTTAGAACTGTTAAAACTATAATGAAAAATATGCAAGAAAAAGGAATTATAAAAAGAACTAATGGAAAAAAGGATAGTAAGTGGATTCTATTATTATGAGTGCTGTAGCTTTGAAAAACGAAAAACAATAAACAATTGTAGCAAATAAATTATATGGGTTGTAACCGGTTCTTCCTTTATATTTTTTATCTTGCAATGTCCTCCTTTTTTACTTATTTTATATTGCCATTAAAAGTTTGTACGTAACTGAATTTTAGTCATTAAAAAAACCCATTTTAAAGGGTTTGTTTTTTTTCTGGTGTCCCCTGTAGGAATCGAACCTACAACTAAACCTTAGGAGGGTCTTGTAATATCCATTTTACTAAGAGGACATGTTTTTATTTTAGCAAAAAAAGAAGAAAATGAAAAGTAGTGATTGACGATTTTTCTTATAACGATTATAATTAATGTGAAAGAAATTTCATATTAGAAAGGATATAATATGTTAGAAATAAAAGATATATGTTTTAAGAGTGATCATAAAACAATTCTAGATCATATAAATTTAAAGCTTGATGAGAAAAAGTTTTATGTAATAACAGGGCCTAATGGTTCTGGTAAAAGTACGTTAGCTAAAATTCTCATGGGTATTGTTAAACCAGATTCTGGGAAAATTCTTTTAAATGGAAAAGATATAACTTCATTAAGTGTCGATGAAAGAGCTAAATTAGGTTTAGGCTTTGCTTTTCAACAACCTGTTCGATTTAAAGGATTAACCGTATATGATTTATTAAAAATTGCAGTAAATAAAGAAATATCAAAAATGGAAGCCTGTCAAATTTTATCAAAAGTTGGCCTTTGTGCAAAAGAATATGTGGATCGAGAAATTAACGCTTCTCTGTCCGGTGGGGAGTTAAAGAGAATCGAAATTGCCACCGTTATGGCAAGAAATCCCAAAATTGCCATTTTTGATGAACCAGAAGCAGGAATTGATTTATGGAGTTTTGGAAATTTAACTAAGGTATTTAAAGATTTAGAAATCGAAAGTGAGGGTATTACGATAGTGATTTCTCATCAAGAACGAATTTTACAAATTGCTGATGAAATTATTTTATTAGAGCAAGGTAAAATAAGAAAAATTGGCAAAAAAGAAGAGATGTTCGAGATGATTTTTGAAAAACCAAAATGTTGTAAGGAAGATGGTGAACGATGTGAATGAGATAGATAAGAAAATCTTAAAAGAAATAGAAGATGATAGTTTTTCTGATAAAGAAGTTTACAACATTCGAAAAAATGGGAAGAGTATCGAAAGAAAAACAAACCCTTTTATCAATATTGTTTCTAAAGAAGATAATAAGGGAATCGATGTCTATGTAAATGAAAACACCCTTTTAGGAATTGTTCATATTCCTGTTATCTTAACAGAAAGTGGCTTAAAAGATGTTGTCTATAACGATTTTCATATTGGGAAAAATGCCAATGTCATTATTCTAGCCGGTTGTGGAGTTCATAATGATGAACATAAGGATACGGAACATGATGGAATACACCGTTTTTTCCTTGAAGAAAATGCTAAAGTAAAATATATTGAAAAGCATTATGGAGAAGGCAAGGGAAGTGGTAAAAAAATTCTAAACCCTGTTACGGAAATCACAATGAAAAAAGGCTCTAGTATGACGATGGATACCACTCAAATAAAAGGTGTGGATGATACTCTAAGAGAAACAAGAGGAGTATTAGAAGAAAATACAACGTTAGTTATTAATGAAAAGATTTTGACTAATGAAACGCAGAATGCGAAAACGATTTTTGAAATCGAGTTAAATGGTGACAATGCGAGTACGCACGTAACTTCAAGAAGTGTTGCAACCGATGAATCTTATCAAGAGTTTATTTCAAATATTACAGGTAATAGTAAATGTTATGCCCATGTAGAATGTGATGCTATTTTGAAGGAAAAAGGAAGAGTTAAAGCTGTTCCAGAAATTTATGCGAAAAATGTGGAGGCAAATTTAATTCATGAAGCGGCAATTGGGAAAATAGCTGGTGAACAATTAGTTAAACTTATGAGTTTAGGTTTGTCAGAAAAAGAAGCAGAAGATGTTATTATTAAAGGATTTTTGAAATAATGAGTAAGCTTGTTTTAGTTCGGCATGGACAAAGTATTTGGAATTTAGAAAATAAATTTACCGGATGGACGGATGTTGATTTAACTCGTGTAGGCGTTATAGAGGCTAAAAAGGCCGGACTGCTTTTAAAAGAAAATGGCTATTCTTTTGATGTTGCATTTACTTCTGTTTTAAAAAGAGCAAATAAAACACTAGATTATATACTAGAAGAAATGCAGTTAGATATCCCAGTCATAAAAACATATAAGTTAAACGAAAGGCATTATGGAGCTTTACAAGGATTAAATAAAAAGGAAACGGCCTTAAAATATGGAAAAGAACAAGTTTATTTGTGGCGACGAAGTTATAAAACACGTCCCCCATTACTTACTAAAGAAGACTCACGCGCGCCTAAAAATGATGTCCTATATAAAAACATTCATGAAAAAGATTTACCTTTAGGAGAAAGTTTAGAAGATACTGTTTACCGGGTACTCCCTTATTATCAAAACACTATTGTTCCTTATTTAAAAGACCATAAAAATGTTTTACTTGTTGCTCATGGAAATAGTTTACGAGCTTTAATAAAATATTTAGAGGATTTAAATGAACAAGAAATTGTGAGTGTAGAAATTCCAACCGGAAAACCATTATGTTATGAATTAGATGATAATTTAAAAATCAGAAAAAAGTATTTTATAGGAGAAAAACATGACTGAAGTACGAGAACCCGTAAAGAAAACAAGTATTGAAAAAAAAGAAAAAATTATTGAAAAAGGTTTTGAAATTTTATGCGAAAAGGGATTTCATAATGTAAGTACTATAGATATTGCTCGTTATGCTGGCGTATCTACCGGGTGTATTTATCAATATTTTTCGGATAAAAAAGCGATTTTTGTTGAGGGAGCAAAAATTTGTTTAAAAAATATTTGTTTTCCATTATTAGAAGTTTTTGAAAAATATCAAGAAAAAGATATCACGATAGAAGAATTTGTATCACGCGTATTAGAAGAATCGATTAAAAAACAAAATTTATCTCGCAATGCCCATCAAGAATTAATGAGTATGTGTTGCTTAGATGAAGAAATTCAAAACATTTTTAGTCAAATGGAATTGGAAGTAACGAAAGAAATTGAAACATTTTTGCAAAAAAAGCATTTTTCTTTAAAAAATAGTAAAGAAAGAATGCATTTATTTATTCAAATTGTGGATGATTATAGTCATGAAGTGATTTACCATCAACATGTCGAGTATGATTATTCTATAATGTATGAAGAAACTAAGAAAATTTTACTTCATTTACTTAAAGGAGACTTATGATGAAAAAGAAAAAAAGTACCGAAAAAAATATCTTAATTGCCTTTGTTCTTAATTTAACATTTTCTTTAATTGAATTTGTCGGTGGCTTATTTACTAATAGTGTAGCCATTTTATCAGATGCAATTCATGATTTTGGGGATGCATTTAGTATTGGAGTTTCTTATTTTTTAGAACGAAAAAGCAAGAAAAAACCTGATGAAAGATATACTTATGGCTATTTACGATATTCTGTTTTAGGGGCATTTATTACAACGATTATTTTAACAATTGGTTCTATTGTTGTTTTAATCGGGGCGATTTTTAGAATAATAAATCCCGAACCACTGCATTATGAAGGAATGATTTGGCTATCGGTTATCGGAATTATTGTGAATTTTCTAGCTGCTTATAAAACTAGGGAAGGCGATTCTTTAAATCAAAAAGCTGTAAATCTTCACATGTTAGAAGATGTATTAAATTGGGTAGTAGTTTTTATTGGTTCTATCATTATGAAGTTTACAGATATTACGTATATTGATTCCGTTATGAGTATCGGGATTGCGCTTTTCTTACTTAAACAAGCATTGGGAAATTTAAAAAATATTTTAAATTTATTTTTAGCAAAAGTTCCTAATACTCTTCGGGTCGAGGAAATTAAAAAGGAAATTTTAAAAATTCCTCGTGTAGAAGACGTTCATCATATTCATATATGGAGTATGGATGGTGTGCATCATTATGCGACAATGCATGTAGTGGTATTAAAAGACAATGACTTTGCATTAAAAAATAAGATTAAGGATAAACTAAAAGAAATGGGAATTTCGCATTCGACTTTAGAAATGGAAACTTGCGAAGAAGAATGTAGAGAAGAATCGTGTGAAGTAAGGCCTGTTAGTTCAGGTCATCATCACCATCATGATAAAGGAGGGGAAAAGTTATGAAAATACTTTTACAAGTTAAAGGAATGGTTTGCGAAGGCTGTGAAAATAGGATATGTAATTCTTTAAAACGTATAAAGGGAGTAGAAGAGGCAGTTGCCTCTTTTAAAGATGAGAAAGTAGAAGTTCTTGTTAAGAAAAAAGATTTAGTGGAAGATATAAAAAAACGAATTACGGATTTAGGTTTTTAAATAGTTGGTGAAGACTATGAATAAAATCACTTTACAAATAAGTGGGATGACTTGTAGTGCTTGTTCTTTGGGATTAGAAAAATATATCCAAAAACAACCTCATATAAAGGAAGTTTCTGTAAATTTACTTATGCAAACCGCGACAATTGTTTATGAAAGTCCAGTAACTAAAAGAGATTTAATTCGGTTTGTGGAAGAGGCAGGATTTTCTTGTGAAAAAGGAAAAAACAAAAATTTGTCTTGGAAAACCTTTGGGGTTTTCTTATTCTTAGGAATTTTTTTAATGTATGTCTCGATGGGTCCAATGCTTCATTTACCTGTTCCAAACTTTTTACATAAAGTAATCGCGCCTATTTAT
The DNA here is from genome assembly GCA_944363605.1 of uncultured Bacilli bacterium. Taxonomy (GTDB): domain Bacteria; phylum Bacillota_I; class Bacilli_A; order RF39; family UBA660; genus Ventrenecus. Next base: position 2,077 of record CALVUM010000038.1, on the reverse strand, counting down.
TATGCTTGGTTTTTACTTTTAGGAACTATTCCATTTTTGATTTATGGAAGAGATATTTTAAAAAGTGGCATGAAAAATCTGTTTCATAAGACGAGTAATATGGATACGTTAATTACTTTTGGCGTGTTTGTAAATTTTTTCTATAGTCTTTATGAGTTTATTCTTGTATTAATGGGGAATTTTCATGAAGTTCATTTTTTATATTTTGAATCATCTGCTTTTATTTTACTTTTTGTAAAACTGGGAAGATTAATTGATAAAGAAAATAAAAATAAAGCAGTGGATACGATTCAAAATTTAGTAACGATTACCCCTAAAACGGGAACTATTTTTAAAGAGGATAAAGAAGTAGAAGTTTCAATTAATGAGATATCTGTTCATGACAAAGTTTTTGTAAAACCTGGCGAAATTTTCCCGGTTGATGGTGTTGTTTTAGAAGGAAAAAGTCATGTGGATGAGTCTTTACTTACCGGAGAATCTTTGCCTGTTTTAAAGATAGAAAAAGCTAGGGTATACGCAGGTAGTATCAATTATGAAGGGTCTATTACTTATGAAGCTTTACAAGTTGGTAAGGATTCGATGATTAGTCATATTACGAGGTTAGTAATGTCTTCCCTAGAGAATAAATCATCTATTGAAAAACTTGCTGATAAAATTAGTCGTTATTTTGTTCCTTTTATTATTGGCGTATCTTTCTTAGTTTTCTTTCTGCATTTCTTTTTCCATGATTTTAATACGGCAATTAAATACTTTGTAACAACTTTAGTGGTTGCTTGTCCTTGTGCTCTTGGTCTTGCCACACCACTTGCAATGGTCGTAGCTGTTGGGACTTTATCGAAAAAAGGAATTTTAGTTAAAAATAGTGACGCGATTGAAAATTTAAGTAAAGTAAGAAATATTCTTTTAGATAAAACAGGAACTTTAACAACTGGAAAAATTTCGGTGGTTCATGAACACTTTGATGACGAGAACGCACCTCTTTATTTAAGCAGTTTAGAAAAAAACTCTACACATCCCCTTGCCATAGCTATAACGAAAAAGTATTCAGAAACGGTTAAAGTTAAGAATTTTAAAAATCATCCCGGTTTGGGTATTGAAGGAAAAATTGAAAATTTAGTATATTATGCCGGATCGGTGGCTTTTTTAGAAAAGTATGCTTTAAAAAATCCTTATCAAAAAGAAGAAGCGGAATACACGAAAAAAGGATATATGATTATTTATTTGTTTACTAAGAAACAAGTTTTAGGCTTATTTGCTTTACGCGATGAAATTAAAACAGATATGGTTGAGATTCTTAAAGAGTTAGAAAAAACGTATCAAGTTTTCATGGTAACTGGAGATAATGCAATAACCGCGCGTGTTATTGCAGAAGAACTTGGAATTCAAAATGTTTATGCAAGTGCCTCTCCAGAAGATAAAGCAAAAATTGCAATAGAAGCATCTCCTTCTTTAATGATGGGGGATGGAATTAATGATGCTCCAGCTCTTAAAGCTTCGACAGTAGGTGTAAGCGTTTATGGAGGCTCAGATGTCAGTGCCGATTCTTCGGATATTGTTTTCTTAAAAGAAGATTTGTCTTTAATCCCTTACTTATTTAAAGCGGGAAAGAAAACGATAAAAATTATCAGAGAAAATCTTTTTTGGGCTTTCTTTTATAACATCATTATGATTCCTTTAGCTAGTGGATTTTTACCGATTACGTTAAATCCGATGATCGCTAGTCTAGCTATGACTTTTAGTAGTATAACGGTGGCTTTAAATAGTTTACGGTTAAGAAAAATTTAATACTAAGCAAAATTGTTTTTTTAAAACGACAAAATCTTTTACAATAGGACAAAATCTATCAAAAAAAGCTCTTGATAGAAAAGAAAAGAGTCTATAGAATATCTCTCCAAGAAACGGAGAGGTATTTTTATGATTGAAACCAAAGAAAAATTTTATACAGCAAAGTATGATCGAGTTTTTAAAGAAATCTTCTTAAAAGAAGAAAATGAAGATTTATTAAAAAAACTTTTAAAAGTTGCTTTAAAAGAAGTTTCTATAAAAGAGATTAAAAAAGTTTTAAATATTGAAAAAA
>CALVUM010000037.1 GCA_944363605.1 uncultured Bacilli bacterium | reverse complement strand
ATTCTTGTTTTGCTTTAGGTTTCATATCTTTTAAAGCATCATAATAGCTTGCAAAAAATCTAAAACTATCTATGTCATACATTCTAGTTCTCCTCCATTTTTTGACTTTTTCACTAAAATTTGGTATTATCTTAGTGAATTTATTTTTATAAATTTGTTTTTATTTTGACTGATCTGTTGCGAGCATTTCAGTCATTTTTGTTTGGTTATTAATCTGTTCCGCCCTAATTTTCATTCCTAGCATGCCAACCCCTAATAAAATCCCTAAAATTGTAATTACAATAATTAACTGAATTGCATCTTTAATTTCTTGTCTTAATTTCATAATAATTCCCCTTTCTATTCTTCTAATAGTGTTTTTAAATATGTCTTGTTTTCGCTTATCCAGTCTTGCAATGATTTGCCTTCTTTCCAATTAATCAATGCCCCTGGACTAATTTGATACGACCAACGGCCATCATCTTTGCCACTTACTTGTACAGCACTTCCGAACGGAAGTCTGTTTCTTTGCAATCCAATTCTTAAATATTGTGGATTGACATCTAAATACTTCGCAGCAACTGTTACAGGCACGTTATCGTACTGTTTAATATCATTTTCTGTCATAAGTTTCTCCTCTCTCATTAGCGTTTTTTAGAGTTTTGCAGAACTCTTTTTCTTTTTTTTTTTACCTCTCATTTACAATGTTTCATTGAAAGGAGGCTATATAATGAATGCAAATGATGAAATTACTTGTATAAAATGTAATAAAACTTTCAGTTGGGTTGATGCACACTATTGCCCATACTGTGGTTTTAATTTATTTAATTCTTGCACCAATCCTGAATGTGAAATGTGCCCATCTAATCCCAATTTTGAAGATGGTTGGGCTTTAAAATGGAATTATAAATTTTGCCCTGAATGTGGTTCCAAATCTATTTTTCACGATTTTATTGATGAGACTGATTTACCACAAAATGGACAATAGTTATAATTGATGTGTTTTATTTTTTCGCCTGTTTTTTTACAATGAGGACAGGTGAATTTTTCTTTTGTATCTTCTTCCATACTCTCTCCTATTCATTTTTCCTTCTGCATATTTGCAGATATAGTGTTAAAAAAAATTGATGGCTTTAAGCCATAAGCTGATAAAATTTTTTCAATCATATCTAGTTGCATTGATGTACTATTATTTTCGTATCTAGTAACTGTCATCACGTCTATTCCAGCCTTTTCTGCAACTTCTTTTTGAGTAAAATTAGATTTTGCTCTAAGACTTCTTAATTCGCTGGCTACTTCTGCTTTAAAATTCTCTCGCATATTTACCTCCTATCTGCCACCATTATATTATGCTTATTTGCAGCTGTCAATACCAAAAATGCAAATAAGCATAATTTTTATTGTTTTTTTTATGCTTTTGTGCTATCATTCATATAAAGGAGGGAAAAATGAGCACATTTAGTAGTAATCTTAAATTTTTAAGAGAAGAAAAAAATTATCTCAAAATAAGTTGGCAGAATTGACTGGTGTTAATCAAACTACTATTGCTAGATGGGAAAATGAAGAAATATCTCCATCATTAGATAATATATATGACTTAGCAAACGCACTGCAGGTCAATATTGCTACTTTGACTGATGAAAATCTCCTGAATAGTAAACAATTGTCTCAAACAGAAGTCCTATTTGATAAAACAAAAGATATTCTATCCGACGACGATCGAGCTACAATTGAGTTTATAATGAAAAAAACAATAGATAATTACGAAAAGAATAAAAATAATCAATAAGTACAGCAGTATCGTACTTAATAAAAAAGGAGATTAAGTATGAATATAAAGAATTTGATTATGGGGGTTATAAGTCAACAAGAACTACTTAATTATTACAATGTTAGTGTAATATACGAAGAATTGCCGTGTGGCATTCGTGGATTTGTATTTAATCACGATGGCGTTTATTTCATTATCTTGAGTAAATACTTATCTTATTATAAAAAGAAAAAGACACTACTACATGAATTAGCACATATCGAACTAAATCAGTTGTGTCAGTCTAATAAGGATTTATTTGCTTTCTTTATAGACAATTACGAAGATGAAGCAAATAAATATATAAAAGAAATTATGAAAGAAGTGTGAGTTATGAAAAAGATGCAAAAAGAGCCTTCTGGGGTATCAATGTTAATTGGATGTATTTTTATCTTTATGAATATTTTATTATATATTCGTGAGAAAAGCTTCGGACTTGAATATGGATTATTATATGCTTTAGGATATAATTTTTGGATAATATGTGGAACTTTTTTAATTGTTCATTATCAAATCAAAATCAGAAAGTTTCGTTCAAACAATGCAAAGAAAAAGAATGAGAAAAAGATTATAAATCATACTAAAAGCAGTAATTTATCCAATGAACGAAAGGCTATTATTGTAGGTATGATAGGTACTATTATATTTGCAGGATTATCTGTTTATGAAATATTGGATAAACGTAATCTAAAAACTGAAATGCAAACGCAAATTAGCGAACTTAAAAATAAGAGTCAAACTTTAAAAAGCGAAAATGTTTCTCTTGAGTTGAAGCTCGATACAATTCTAGAGGATAAAAGCGAGTTTTATATAAAAAACAAATTAAACTTTCTTGATAACAATATTGTATTTGTAATTACCGGATATGGGAATTACTATTCAGATTATGATTGCATGCTTCAACGTGTTGGTAATAGCGATTACACATATTTAGCATTCAATAAAAAGGCAGCAATTGGTCACGGATATCAAGAGTATAAATGCAATTAAAAAATCCCCTAGTCTCTGCAAAGACTAAGGGTACGGAGCATGAAAGCCCCTATGAAAAAACGCACACGCTAATGAGAGTTTTTTCATGCTCCAATTATAACAAAAATTAAATTTTATGTAAAGAATTGGAGGAATAAAATTATGGGAAAATCATTTAGACTGCCAAACTCTTTTGGCTCAGTGTATAAGTTGTCTGGTAACAGAAGACGTCCCTATGCCGTTGCTAAAACATTTGGCTGGGA
>CALVUM010000036.1 GCA_944363605.1 uncultured Bacilli bacterium | reverse complement strand
CCGGCTTGTAAAATAGTAAATACGCCATTTACAGGATTATAGTTAACATTACTGCTTAAGTTTGTTGTTGTGAATAGGATTGGGTTACCGGTATTTACAGTACTAGTTGTTTCATCATGAGCCATTAGGGCAGCTGTAGTTATTGTTGGAGTAGCACCCGTTGCTCCTGTTGCGCCAGTTGCGCCACTTGGCCCTGTAGGTCCAGTAGGTCCCGTTGGTCCAATCAAACCTGTCGCACCAGTAGCTCCACTAGGTCCAGTTGGTACGTATCGGAATTTCTTTTTAGACGTCAAGTGAAAAAAAGTTTTATATGTTCTTGATAATGTTAATCATTAGTTAAAATGTATACGATTTATAATATTGATAGCAAACAAAGATGAACTTTGTTTGTAGTCATAGTATAATTGATGAAATCTAAAAAGCAAGGGTTTCAGAACTCACTTTGTTCGCCCTTTGCTTTTAATCTTTTATCTTTTTCTCTTAAAACTTGTTCAAGTTGTTTTTAGTTATCTATTTTCATTTGTTCTCTTTTTATTGTCGCTTGTCTATGACCTTCTATTTGTTTTGTTTCATAAAAAATAATATTTAACTCTAACTACTTTAGTTAATATGTTCTCAAATACTTTTACTTTAGTTCCTTTAAATATTTGTTTTATGGAATTATTAATATTTAATATTTGGTAATAATTATTATTCCAAGAAATCATATTACCACTAAGAATGGTTCTTTCAACTCTAATGCAAAGTATATTAGATAAATCTATGTTATCTAATGGAATAAAGGCAGATTCTTTTTCTTTAGGTTCGTAAGTATATTTTGGGTTCAAATAATTATAGTAATAGCCGTTAAAGAAAATATTTAATTCATCAATAGATCTAATATTATATTTTTAATATCATTAATTAATCTATTTTGAATAGTATTATTCTATTTTTCAACTTTGCCTTTAGCTTGTGTGTATTGGTCGCGATAATGTTAATACCTAAATCTTTGTACATATGTCCGAATTGAGTTAATTTTCCATCTTTTGGATTAATAAGTATAGAATGTCTATCACAATAAATGTTTTCTGGTATACCGCGTTTAATAACTAATCTTTCCAACATATGAGTATACCCCTCTAAACATTCCGTAGGCATAAACTAACCACATAAAGCCTCACTAGAGGCATCATCACCTGCTAAATGTAAAGATGATTTCTGCCATTTTGAAACCAATCATGAGGAGTACCATCAATTATAATAAGTATTCCTCTTTGGGGTGATGATTCTCTTAAAAGATGGCTGTCATATTCTTTACTGAAACACTTATGCCTAATAGGTTTAACCCAATTTTCCTTTTCAATGAGATATTATACAGCATAAATTTGTATACATTTTAACTAATGATCCATATACATGTTAAAAGAATTCAGTAAAAAAATATCATTTACTCTTTTGATAATGTATGTTAAAATAGTGGACAGATTTAGGTGGTGATTATGTGGAAAATACAAAAGTATTATTTAGAGAACTAGAATATTTTTTACCTTATGTGGATAATTCTCACTTTTCTACGATATATAAATTAGCAAGAGCAACTAGATACCAGGATAAAATAGTAAACTTATCACAGCTACTTCCAGAAGATATTTTATTTTCTATCTTACAGAAATGGCATCAAGAAATAGAAACAACAGAAACTTTTATTTTCTTTGATTCTCATTATTCAAGCTCCGTTGCTTCCTATATTAAAAGTAGAAATCCTAAATGTAAAATTATTCTCTATTTTTGGAATAAAATAGAAGAAAGTCAAAAACATTTTTTTGATGAAAGAGATATTGATGAATTTTGGACCTTTGATGTACAAGATGCATTAGATTACTCTCTTCATTTAAATCCACAATTTTATACGAAAAATATTACATTACAAAAACGAACAGCTAAAATCGATGTTTTATTTTTAGGAAAAGAAAAAGATAGAAGAGATTATTTAAAAAATATAAAAGCAGAATTAGATATATTGGATATTCCTTCAGAAGTAATTGTTGCTCCAAATGATAAAATGGTTTTGAGTTATGAGAAATATTTAAAGAGATTGGAAACAACAGAATCTATTTTGGACATTACCGTGCAAGGACAAACCGGTTTAACGCTTCGTTGCATGGAGTCTATTTTTTTAAATAAAAAATTGATTACAAATAATAAAGAGGTGAAGAAGTACGATTTCTATCATCCTGAAAATATTTTTATTATTGGTCAAGATTCTATGAAAGACTTAAAACAATTCTTGTTAGGAGAATCTATTCCAATAGAAAGTGGTATATTAGAAGAATATGATGCGAATACTTGGGTAAAACGCTTTTCTAAGCCATAATAAAAGAAATTAGTTTTTTTACTATGGAAAGATGTTATAATCTTAAGTTTGACAGTTATAGAAAGAAAAAAACGCTCTAGCCCTTATTTTATAAGGAGTTTGAGCGTTTTAATATTACTAAAAAATGCGTACTACAATATCTATTGTTCTAAGGATAAAATTTATTTTCATTTTGTTCTAAGCTATGATTTCTGTGCCTGTTTTTATTCCCAGAAACTCGTGTAAATCATCAGTTAGATTGTCTCTTGTTTGTATAGGTTCAAATCCTTTTCCTTTATATTTTAATAGTTTCATTTCTTGTAACTTTGATGCTATTTCACTGTATATTTGTCATCTAATTTATGTTCCAAATATCTATAAGTGAATAAAGATAAAAAAACGAGTAATAAAATGACCTTTGATCCTCTCTTCACGTGATAGATGAACAGTTCCGGAGTCAAAATCATCTTTCATGATTCGGAACGATTTTTTGATTTTCCATCGACCATTCATTACTTTTACAATTGTTGCAGTATCATCAATTAAATTGGTCGTAATCCCATCCAAACCATCATACTTCTCTTCGTTTTGATAAATTTTTTTCATCAATCATGTATTCAATGTTATATGCGACTTCTCCATCATCAGTTATGTTGATTGATTTAGTGATTTAATATATTCTTGGACTTTGTCCATTGTATTTTTGTAGCCGAACTGTTTTCTTAAATCTTCCATATCACCTAAAAGTTCATGGTTATAGAAGTTCTTTTGCCGTTTGGTTTAGTATAATCAACAATTATTGAATAAGTAATGTGCCTATTTCTTTCTTTTAATCCCATCTTTGTTATTACCTCTCATATACAATAGTACGTTTGTAGTACGTAATAATAAAAAATTAAAAAATCAAGTTTTACAAGACTTTCCGAGTCATTTTTATCTAAAACTGTCAAAGATGGGCTTGACAATTGAATAATTACTCAACTATAATTTAAATAGTTGAATAGCTTTTCAACTAACGGCGTATGATAAATAATGAGGAGTGGGTTTATGGCAAGAAATGAATTTATCTGTGATTGTAATGTGATTCATCAAGAAGCAGTAGACAAAGTATTATCGAAGTTACCTAATGAAGATACTTTTAATCGGCTAGCTGATTTATATAAATTAATTG
>CALVUM010000035.1 GCA_944363605.1 uncultured Bacilli bacterium | reverse complement strand
TCGAGTGACAAGTTGGATTAGTTTCCGCGTTGTTTTGAGAACTATTTTTTTAAGAAAATTCAAAAATACTCAAAAAGAATGAAAAAAAATAGAATTAATTTCCTAAGTATTTACTTAAATATTTTATTAGAAAAAACAATCTAGTAAATTTTTTAGAACGATTGTTTTTTCTTTTTAATATAATATAGTAGGAAATTAATAAAAAACGCCGACCACGCTTATTTTGTTTGGTCTAGTAATCCGTGGTTTTTTCGTAGTCCACGATTTGTTCATGGTTCGGAGACTGGCGTGTTTGCTTTTGGTAATACGTACGGTCACGCGAATAGTACTGTTAGTTTCCGCGTTGTTTTGAGAACTATTTTTTAAAGAAATTCAAAAATATTCAAAAAGAATAAAAAAAATAGAATTAATTTCCCAAGTATCTACTTGAATATTTTATTAGAAAAAACAATTTAGTAAATTTTTTAGAACGATTGTTTTTTCTTTTGATATAATATATAGGGAAATTAATGAAAACGCCGACTTTGCCCATTTTGTTTGGTCTGGTAATCCGTGGTTTAAACGTGGAGGAGACAATCCTATAGGTTTGAATGCAGGTGTGTTTGCTTTTAATAATACAAACGGTCACGCGAATAGTAATCGTAGTTTCCGCGTTGTTTTTGAGAACTATTTTTTAAAAAATTCAAAAATATCCAAAAAGAATGAAAAAAAATAGAATTAATTTCCTAAGTATCTACTTAAATATTTTGTAAAAAGAACAATCTAGTAGATTTTTTAGAACGATTTTTTTTTTAATTAATAATTATTTTTTAATAGTTTAAAAAGTATAATTTTTAGCTAACTATTTCATATAGGTTTTCATTTTTTCTAATGATATAATTTTTTTATAAGGATATTTAGAAGGTGAAAATAGTGAAGTTAGAAAGATTTAAGCAAAAAAATTCCCAAAAAATAGGAATAATTATATTTACGATAGCCTGTGTGTTGTTAGTAGCAGGAGTATTTTTTTATACTTCTTTTGCCAGTTTTGAAACACATGATGAATTTAATATCATTGAAGGAACAGTGGAAGATTTAGGAGATGTATATTTTGCTTATTATATTGATGATCAACTTACATTAAATGCTCCAGAAAAAGGAAATACATATGTTTTTGATCAAGCAAATAGTAGTTGTACAAATGGAGCTTCCGTTCGGTGGAATTATGAGGAATGGGGACCATTGGTTACTAATTTATCAACAACCAGAACAAAATGTTATTTACGTTTTAAAACAGGATATAGTGAGACAATATTAAATGGAGCAGATCCTGTATTAGAAGATCCTTTAATAGCTGTAACGATAGCTGAAGATGGGACTGTGACACGTGCTGATTTGGGAAGCGAATGGTATAGTTATACAAATAAGGAATGGGCAAATGCAATTATTTTAAAAGATGAGAGTACAGCAAATACTTATAGTGTAGGAGATACGATCCCAGAAAGTGCCATTGAATCTTATTTTGTTTGGATTCCAAGATATCGATATCAAATATTTGATGATGGAAATTACACTGTGCTAGAAAGTGTAGAAACTGCTGAACAAACCATTCAAGTAGTATTTGAAAATAAAGATACCCCAGTAAGTAGCGGGACTTCAGTAGGAAATTGGCTTACTCATCCCGCGTTTACAGCCTTTAATTCAAATGGCATGTGGGTCGGAAAATTCGAACCAAGTCGAAATGGTGGAGATAGTGATAATATCAGAAATGGTGATGCGATACAAATTAAACCAAATGTCGTTTCATGGCGAAGTATACAAGTCGCGAATGCTTTCTACACTTCATATGATTACAAAAGAGATTTAGAAAGTCATATGATGAAGAATACAGAGTGGGGAGCAGTCGCTTATCTTCAACATAGTGCCTATGGTTCACAGGAAAGTGTCAGAATCAATAATAATTCTAGTTATATAACTGGATATCAGGCTAATGTTGAACCGACTTGTGGATATACAGCAAGTAATGAAGAATGCAATCGATATTGTAATGATGGAACATGCAATACAGCCTATCCAAATAGTGTATTAGCAAGTACTACAGGAAATATAAGTGGCATTTATGATATGAGTGGAGGTGCATGGGAATATGTAATGGGAGTCATGGTAGATCAAAATGGCAAACCAATGAGTGGAAGAAATAGCAAGTATAATTCAGGATTCAATGGAACATTTGGTTGTCCAACATGCGATAGTGATACTTCAGGTCTTACATCTTTAACAGGAAGTTATGATTTTCCGGATAGTAAATATTATGATACGTATGCTTATGCTACGGTAGATGAACAATTTCAAAGAAGAATACTTGGCGATGCGACAGGAGAGATGGGCCCATTTGCTTCTGTAACTTACTTAACCACGACAAGACAGATCGGAAGTTGGTACGCCGACAGTGCTTATTTTGTTTGGTCTGGTAATCCGTGGTTTTTTCGTAGTCCACGATTTGTTCATGGTTCGGAGACTGGCGTGTTTGCTTTTGGTAATACGTACGGTCACGCGAATAGTACTGTTAGTTTCCGCGTTGTTTTGACGCCGTGAGGCGTATTTTTCCCTTTTTTCATAAGATAGATTAGTTGTAGTAATAAATGTAGTTTAGTAGAGTTAGTGATTGCAGTAAGCTCGTTGCCTCTCTTTTTTAGGGCAACGAGCTTACCTTTTTTGTGTATTTTTTTGAAAGGATTGATATTTGTGAGTAAAATATACAATAAATATTTGGAATTAAAAGAACAAGATTCAGATAAATTATATTTATTTCGATGTGGGGGGTTTTATATTTTTTTGGCGGATGATGCCAAAAAAATAAATGATTATGTTGTTTTAAAGATTACATCATTTGCGAAAAATGTAGATAAATGTGGATTTCCGATTGCTAGTTTAGATAGCTATTTAAAAGTTTTTCAAAATCATAAGCTTGATGTTGTTGTAGTAGAAGATTATGATTTATATACGATTCAAGAAAAATATGAAAAAATTATTTGCACTATTCAAGATATTGATATAAATCAGCTTACTCCTATTGAAGCAATTAATAAACTTTCTAAGTTACAGGAGATGTGTAATGGAAAATAATATTGTGGAAAATGGTAAGATTGTTTTGAAAAAGAAAAAAAATAAGGTTCGAGCTGATGAAATTGAAAGTTTGAAAATTTATGGTAAATATCTTGATTTACTTAGTTATACAGAAATGATTTTGAAAAAATTTCCTAAATGTGAAAGGTTTGCTTTGGCTTCCGAGATTAAATTAATTACATATGAAGGTATGGAACAAGTCATTTATGCCTTTAAGTTTTATGATAAAACTAAAAAATTAGAAGCTCTGAATACATTGGACGTTAAATTAAAAATGCTAAAAGTTTTAATTCGAGTGTCTTATAAAGCTAAGTATATTACAATTCAAAATTATCGGGCGTGGAGTACGAAACTTTTCCATGTCGGGAATTTATTAGGCGGGTGGATTAATTCATGCCTAAAAGCATAAAAAAAGTTTGGGATAGTAAACTTACCTTTGATAAACTCGTGGAAGCACATGAAAGGGCTTCTATAGGTAAACGTTTTGATAATGAAATTTTGCTTTTTGAAATGAATTTAGAAACGAATATTGCGAATATCATAAAAAAATTAGAAAATAATACGTATCATTTTGGTAAGTATCGTATTTTTACGATTTATGAACCTAAAGAAAGAATAATAAAATCTTTACCTTATGTTGATCGAGTTGTTCATCAGTGGTATGTCGAAGAGTTTATTAAACCGTATATGATGCCAAGATTTATCACGCATACTTATGCTTGTTTACCAGAACGAGGAGGACATAAAGCTGTCGATGATTTACAACGAATGATGCGAATTATGAAAAGAAATTATGGGAATTATTATATTTTGAAATGTGATATATCAGGATATTTTTATAATATTAATCGTAATATTTTATATAAAATTTTAAAAAGAAAAATTCGTGATCCTAAATTGCTTCAATTTACGAAAAAAATTATTTTTGATGAGAAAGATATAAAAGGAATTCCTATTGGCAATTATACTTCTCAATTTTTTGCTAATATTTATTTAAATGAATTAGATCATTTTGTGAAAGAAACTTTGAGAGTTCGATTTTATCTACGTTATATGGATGACTTTATTTTGCTTTTGTCCAACAAAAGAGGTTGCAAGGGAATATTTTGGGATATTACAAAATTTTTGTAAAGAAAAGCTTGACTTGGAATTTAATCGAAAAAGTAAATATTATCCTAGTCGGTTAGGTGTGGATTTTTGTGGATATATTACTTATGAAACGCATAGGAAGGTACGGCGAAGAAGTAAGATGGCAATGCGAAAAAGAATTAAAAAGTGGAATAAAGCTTATCAAAAGGGTGAACTTGATTTGCAAAAAGTTTCTCAAAGTTGGAATTCTTGGCTTGGACATATTAGTCACGCGAATGCTTATCATTTGATGGAAAGATATAAAGAGAAAATGCTTTTTAAAGATTTATTAGATGAACAAGAAAAAAGTTGATGCATATTCTTTTCTTTTTTCTCATATAATAGAGGAAATGTAAGATGCGAAAATACTGTAATAACAATAAAAGCAATTTGAATTCAGTGAAAATTTACATACTGAGTAATATGTTGTATTTGCATCAAACATATTATTAATCGTGTCATTTTGCAATATAATGATGCAATTGGAGAAAATTTCATTTAAGTGAAGAATATAATAGTAATATTATAAATTTAATAAATAAAATTCATAAGTATAAAGAAATTCATGAAATAGTAAATCAAAAATTAGAAATCTAAAAATAGAAATGAGGAAGAAATTGCTGGTTTTAGAAATGTTTTAACTTTAATACATGAAATTTTTAACTTTATAGATATTAACCAAAATACAATATTACAATTGTACAGAGATTTATATAAATATACTGGTTATAGTTATGGTGGTAAATTTAAAAATTCTCAAAACTATATTGGAAGAAAATGAAAAAGGAAAAAAGAAAATCAGATTTACACCGTTATCTCCTGTTGAAACTTCAATTGCAATTGAATAATTATGTAATAATTATAATGAATCAGTGATTTACTCGTTTTAGTTCCTATATTTATATTGGTTTTTGCATCTATACACCTATTTAATAAACGGAACAGTAATAGATATGTTCTTAGTAGATAAAGCATATAATATATATCATAAAGATATCTATATATGGTATGTTGACAAATTATATAAATGCTGATATAATTCAATTATACAAAGGAGATGAATTTGAAATGGCCAATATAACAAGTGTAATTAATGTAAATGTTCCTACTGACGTAAAAGAAGAAGCCACTAGTTTATTTAATAGTTTAGGTCTTAATATGAGTACTGCAATCAATATGTTTTTAAAAAGAGCAATTTATGAGCGTGGAATTCCGTTCGAAGTAAAACAACAACCCTCTAAAGAATTCTCTGAGGCTTTAAAAGAATTAAATTATATGGAAAGTCATCCGGAAGAATATAAAGTATATCATGATGTTGATAAAATGTTTGAGGATATTTTAAATGAAGAATAAACCAAATGATACGAAATATGGTATTATTACATCAAATAAATTTAATAAGCAATTAAGAAAAATAAAAAAACAAGGTAAGGATATTAAAAAAATAATTATCGTTATCAGGAAACTGGCTAATGGAGAATCTTTAGAAATAAAGTATAAGGACCATGCTTTAAATGATACTAAATATTACAAAAACTGTCGTGAATGTCATATTGAGCCTGATTGGCTATTAATATATAAATATGATAATGATAAATTATTTTTATACTTAGTTCAGACTGCCGGATCACATGCTGATTTATTTAATATGTAGCAAAATATATTAGTCTTGAAAAAATCTAGAAGAAGCGAAAGAAAGTTATTATGATACATTAGAAAAAAGTTCTAAAAATTGGCATATTAACGAAAATGATTATTCTTGTTTTGAAAAGTATTATTTAAGAATCCTATTAAATGCTTATAAGGATTTTGATTTTAGAATAAATATTGTGGAAAGAAAAAAACGCTTACGATAGAATTATAGATGTATTTAAAAATAATATAATTCTAATAGATAAAACTATTATAACAAAAAGAAGATAAAATTATTAAAATCTCTGGTGGAAGATATACAAAATATAAATGAAATAATTAAAATAAATTATTTAGAATTTCCAAATAACTAGGAAAAGGAATGTTGAGAAATGAAAAAATACTTTCTTAATATTCTATGAGAAGATATAAAGAGAAAATGATTTATTAGATGAACAAAAAAGTTGATGCATATTCTTTCTTTTACTTTCATATAGTGTCTTAGGTGATAGTTATGGATAAAAAAGAATTATTAAGTTCAATTGCTAAACGGGGAAATGGAGAAATTTATTTAGGTGTTGTTGGGGCTGTTCGAACAGGTAAAAGTACTTTTATTAAACGGTTTATTGAAAATTTGGTTGTTCCAAGCATTACAGATGAATATGAGAAAAAAAGATGTTTAGATGAAATTCCTCAAAGCGCACAGGGTAAAACCATTATGACGACAGAGCCGAAGTTTGTACCATCTAATGGAGCCAAAATTAAAGTAGATGATTTCGAAGCAGATATTAAGCTTGTTGATTGCGTTGGGTTTGTTATTCCTAATGCTGTTGGTTATGAAGATGCTGATGGAAATCCTAGGATGATTAAAACACCTTGGTTTTCTGAATCCGTTCCTTTTGTTGAAGCGGCTGAAATTGGTACAGAAAAAGTAATTAAAGATCATTCAACAATTGGAATTGTAGTAACTACTGATGGTTCCTTTGGTGAATTAAGACGTGAAGATTATTTGGATGCTGAGGAGAAAGTTATTGGAGAGTTATTAAGTATTGGCAAACCTTTTATCATTGTTTTAAATAGTAGTAAGCCAAACAGTGATGAAACTCGAGGAATTGCTGATAATTTACAGTCTACTTATAATGTTCCTGTTATGCCTATGAATGTTGAGAGTATGGAAGAACCAGAAATTTTAGAAATTTTAAAACAAGCTTTGTATGAATTTCCTATTTTAGATATAGCTGTTGAATTACCAGAATGGGTTCATGTTTTACCTAATACGCATGAAATTAAAAAGCATTATTTAGATAAAATTCGTGAAAGTGTAACGAATGTTTCTAAAGTTCGCGATGCTGAAGAGATTATGACGCATTTTACCGATTCAGAAATTATTTCTAAAGCTTATATTAGTAAACTTGATGCGTCAAGTGGTGTTGTTCATATTCGGCTTGAAAGCGAAGATAGTTTATATCAGAGTGTTTTAAAAAGTTTAGTAGGGGATGCTGCGACAAGTAAAGCTGGGCTTTTGAAAGTATTCACAACATATGCCGAAGGGAAAGAAGAGTTGGATGGTTTAAAAGATGCTTTAAAAATGACGAAAAGTACAGGATATGGGATTGTTTATCCAACCTTAAGAGATATGAAACTTAGTACACCAGAAATTATTAAACAAGGTAATCGATATGGCGTGAAATTAAAAGCGGTGGCAAGTAGTATTCATATGATGAAAGTTGATGTGGAAAGTACTTTTGAACCGATTATTGGTTCAGAATTACAAAGTAAAGAGCTCATTAACTATTTGATGAAAGATTATCAAACAGATCCATCTAGTATCTGGAAAAGTGAAATCTTTGGGCGCAGTTTAGAAGTGATTGTGAAAGAAGGAATTCAAGCAAAACTCTCTATTATGCCTCCAAATACCCGTTATAAGTTGAGTCAAACGGTGACAAAAATTGTCAATAAAGGGTCAAGTAATTTGATTGCATTCGTTATTTAAAGGAAAAAATGTAAATTTTTGCCTTTTTTTCTTGCATTTACCTTAATTTTTTGCTAATTTTAATATGTAAGGATAAACACCTTATAAATTGAAAGGGAGGTCAAGAAAAAATGACAAAAACAGATTTAATTGAATATGTAGCTGAAAACGCTGGAATGAGTAAGGCTGAAGCAGGACGTGCTGTAGATGCTGTATTAGAAGGAATTGTAGAAGGACTTAAAAAAGACGGTGAAGTTGTTTTAACTGGATTTGGTAAGTTCTCTGTTAAGACTCGTGCTGCAAGAGAAGGTATTAATCCTGCAACTAAAGAAACTATTAAGATTCCTGCTAAGAAAGTTGCAAGTTTCAAAGTTGGAAGCAAATTAAAAGATGCGATTAAATAGTTTTTAATAAACTTTTGAAAAGCTGAAGAAATTCGGCTTTTTTTGTACGTCAATATATATTAAATCAAAATTCTATTTGCAAAAAAAGCAAAAAAAATAAGTTTTGCAAATGAATTTGCAAAACTTTATAAATATTAAAAAAGATGTTATTATTGTGTAGGTGAGAAAAAATGATAATCCGAGAAATATATTTAAATCGATTAATTGAAGCGAAAGATACGGAGTTTATAAAGGTGATTACAGGTGTTAGAAGAAGTGGTAAATCTACATTACTTTTAATGTTTAAAGATTTTTTACTAAAAAATAAAATTACAGAAAAGGAAATTATTCATATAAATTTTGAGTCTGCTATGTATGACGATATTAAAAACTATAAAGATTTATATGATTATATTAAAAGTAAAATATCAAATAATAAGACATATATTTTATTAGATGAAGTCCAGAATGTAGATAAATGGGAAAAAGCAATTAACTCATTAAATGTAGATTTTGATGTAGACATATATATAACAGGTTCTAATGCTTATCTTTTATCTTCGGAGTTATCTACTTTATTATCTGGCAGATATATAGAAATAAAAATGTACCCACTTTCTTTTAAAGAATTTTTAAAATTTAATCATTATGATGAAAGTGGCATAGAAGATAAATTTTATGAATATATGAAATATGGAGGGCTTCCAGCTATTACTTTAATAAAAGATAAACCAGATTTGGTGATGTCTTATTTGGAAGATATTTACAATACTATTGTAAAAAAAGATATAATAGATCGAAATGGAATTAAAGATACTGCTTTGCTCGAGAATATTATTAAATATCTTGTGACAAATATCGGTAGTTAGGTTTCTTCAACTAAGATAAGTGATTATTTAAATAGTAATAAAATAATCGATAAGTCTAATCATCAAACAATAGATAATTATTTAAATATGTTAGAAAAATCCTTTATAGTATATAAAGCAGACCGAATGGATATTCGAAATAAAACATTATTAAAAACTTTGGGAAAATATTATATATCAGATATAGGTATAAGAAATATTATTTTAGGTTTTAGAAATATTGATGAAGGTCATTTGCTTGAAAATATTGTTTATTTAGAATTATTAAGAAAAGGCTATAAAGTTCATATTGGTAAAACTTTAGATTATGAAGTTAATTTTGTTGCTGAAAATCCAAATCAAATCATATATTATCAAGTTACTAGATCTTTGGATAATGAAAATGTTAGATTTAGAGAAATAAGAAGTTTAGAAAGCATTCCTGATCATTATGAAAAGGTTATATTAACAATGGATAAAACAATAAATAAAGACTTTAATGGAATAAAAATTCTAAATTTAATAGATTGGTTATTGGAAAAATAATAATAAAAATATGTAGATAAATTGACCAAATAAAAATGTTTGTTAGAAAGAAATAAAAAATTCAGGAGTTTATGTACTTTTCTTGAATAAAACTCTGAAAAATAGTATACTTTATATAGATAGAGAGGTAAAGATTATGCTAAAAAGAATATTAAGTGCGATTGTTATGTTACTTATTTTAATACCCGTGTTAATTGCTGGTGGAAAAGTTTTTTTCTTAGCTGTTGCTTTGATTTCTTTACTGGCATACAAGGAATTTTTAGATTTGCGTAAAAGTCATTCAAAGATTCCTTCGGGAATTGTTTTGATTGCTGCTTGTTTTTTGATTTTTTTGGTTTTTTATGAGTATGAAGCACAGATGATTAATTATGGCGTGAATCATCTAGTCTTTGCACTTATGTTACTTCTTTTTCTTTTACCAACGTTATTTCCTTATAAAAATAGCAAGTATAGAAGTCAAGATGCATTTTATTTGATTGGCATTTTAATACTACTTGGAACTGCTTTTAATTCAATTATTGTTTTACGGAATATTAATTTAAATCATTTGATTTATATTTTCTTAGTAACTGTGATGACAGATACTTTTGCTTTGATTGTTGGTTCTTTAATTGGCAAACATCCTCTTGCACCAAGCATTAGTCCTTTAAAGACTATTGAAGGGGCAATCGGTGGGTTAATTATGGGGACCGTTATTCCGACAATTTATTACTATTATTTTATGGAAAGAGAAGTTATTTGGTTTTTACTCTTGATGAGTTTTCTGCTTTCTTTTGTTTCTCAGCTTGGAGATTTGTTTTTTAGCAAAATAAAGCGTGAGAATGAAATTAAAGATTTTTCGAATTTAATTCCTGGACATGGTGGGATTTTAGATCGCTTTGATAGCATTATCTGTGTCGTTTTAGCATATATTTTGCTTTTACAATTTATTTAGAAAGGATAGAATTATGTGGCTAATTAGTTTACTTGTTTGTATTTTTATTTTAGGCATTATTATTTTGATTCATGAATTTGGACACTTTATCGTTGCCAAAAAATCAGGAGTATTTATTTATGAATTTTCATTGGGAATGGGTCCTGTTATTTTTTCACATAAGGGAAAAGATGGTATTTCCTATAATGTTCGAGCTTTTCCAATTGGAGGCTTTGTCCAAATGGCTGGTGAAGTGGGCGAGGATGATGAAAATCTAAAAAAAGAACAGTTTATGTGTAATCGTCCTTGGTATCAAAGGCTTGCGATTTTGTGTGCGGGTGTCTTTAATAATTTTGTATTGGCGATTGTTTTACTTTTTCTTTTAGCTTGTATTTGGGGGCCTACTAGCAGTACTCCAAAAGTTTTAAGTGTTGTGGAAGGATCTGTAGCAGCGAATGCTCAAATAAGAGAAGGGGATATAATTACTAGTATTAATGGTCATGAGTTTCGTTCATGGGATGTTGGACAAATTTATCTATATTATAAAGATAGTGATAACATTTATTCTTTTGGAATTAAGCACAGCGATGGTAGTAGTGAAGTTTTAGAAATATCGCCTCAAATAGTACAAGATGATGAAGGTAACGAAACTAAAGTTTTTGGAATTCAAATAGATAATAGTCGTGAAAAAAATTTATGGGAAAATATTTGTTATGCTTTTCAAAAATTTGTTGATGTTATCCATTCGATGGCTATTACAATATGGGGACTTATTAGTGGTCAGCTTTCTATTCAAAGTCTTTCTGGTCCAGTCGGTATTTATAAAGTTATTGATACAAGTATTCAATATGGTATTCAGCAACTTATTTATATTACAGCTTTTCTATCTATTAATGTAGGATTTATTAATATTTTACCATTTCCAGCTTTTGATGGTGGTCATGTATTGTTTTTACTTATTGAAAAAATTAAAGGCAGTCCAGTGAATCCAAATATTGAAAATATTATTAATTTAATTGGCTTTGGATTACTTATGCTTTTAATGATTTATATAACTATAAAAGATATTATTTTCTTTTTCTAAAGTTTTTATAGGTGTACCGTGATTGAACCAAAGGTTAAAAGAGTATGGGAAAAAGACTTTTTTACAGATATGATTGATGGACGTTTGAAAAATGCTAAGGTAATAAATCAAAATTTTTCCTGTGAAGAAAATTTCGAAGAATTATGGTTAGAAGAATGCATATTTCAAAATATATCTTTTTTGAAAATTTCAAGTAAAGAAGTTGTTTGCAAAGATGTTTTGTTTCAAGATTGTGATTTTACTAATTTTGATTTTTCAGATTGCTATATGGAACGTGTTCAATTTGAAAATTGTAAATTAGTAGGAGCTAATTTTTCTCCTTCTTCTTTAAAAAATGTATCTTTTTTAAATTCTAATTTGCAATATTGCAATTTTTCTTTAACTAAGTTAGCAAACGTTTTTTTTGAAAAATCAAAATTAGTAGAAAATTCTTTTTCTGCTTGTAAATTTTATAAATGTGAGTTTCAGGAATGTTCTTTAGAAAAATCTGATTTTTTAGATACAAGTTTAAAAGCTGTTGATTTAAGTACATGTGATATTTCTGGAATTCGTTTTACTTTAAGCTCATTAAAAGGAGCGATTTTAGCTAAGGAACAATGTATCATTTTAGCATCAGTTCTCGGAATTCAAATAAAAAATTAGATATTTTACTATTTCTTTTTTTTATGATATAATCTCCATGTGTTCGGATAGCTCAGTTGGATAGAGCGTCGGCCTCCGGAGCCGAAGGTCGTGAGTTCGAATCTCATTCCGGACACCAGGTATGCAAGAATGGCGGAATGGTAGACGCGCTACTTTGAGGGGGTAGTAAGCTTATGCTTGTGGGAGTTCAAATCTCCTTTCTTGCACCAAATATTTAAAATCCTTTTAAATAAAGGCTTTTTTTTATTTATTTTTTAATTTACGTAACATTTATATAACAAATTCTTTCTAATTTAATGTTTTTTTTGTTTTATCATTATAAAAAAGTACTACTTACAATTATAAGCAGTACCATTAGATACAATCATTTCATATTCTACTATAAAGTATCACTTGATTGTTTATATAAGATGTTTGATATTTTGTTGGTAAAATGTTATGTTAGAAATTTTTTTTACCATATTTGTTTGTTAATTTTCTAATTTGTTCTACTTCTTGGCAAACTTTACTATATTGTTCAAATGGAGTTAGTGCAGTTGACAATTCATCACTATGTGTTGCATTTAAACTATAGTCGATAGTGCCTTTATTATTTTGTTTTATAGTAAGTTTTGGAGAATCATACGACCAATTTCCATCATTATCAATTGCAATTGTTTTTTCATTTTTTGTTATAATAATTTGTTTTACTTGTCCATGATGTAAATCTATCATATCAGTGGTTTTATTATTTTTTTCATCTTTTTTTTCTTTGATTTCAATTTTAAAACTTGGATATTTATCTACTGTGGTGATAAGTATTTCACATATTTTTTTGTAAACTTCATTTATTTCTACAGGAAAAGTTAACCCTAATAAATACTGTTGCAACTGTTCTTCGTTTTCAATTTTAAAGATATAATCATAGTTAATTTTCATATTCACTTTAATATTTTCAGGTCTTTTCATTTCTATTGAAAGACTATATTCTCCATTTGTTAATCTAAAATAAGCTGAATATGGTGATAAATATCTAAAACAAGAATTATCATTTTCAGGATTTTTAATAGTATAATGGTGTAAGTTTAATCTAGTTGGTTTGTTTTCTTCTTCTACTTCTGGTAAGTAATCATAAGTTTTACTTTCATTTTTGTAATTAATAATAAATTCTGTACCTGAATATAATATATCACTCCATTTTAATGATATGTTGGCATTGGTATTTCTATTATTAAAATGACAATTAAATGAAAGGTTATTTTTGTCAAATTGATTTAATGTACAAGTTTCTGTATTTTCAATTCCAACTATTTTTAATAATAAGCCGAATTTTGTTGTTATTTCTTTAAATTTTTCAGCTGGTATATCAACTTGGTTCATTAAATCTTTAACACTTAAACGTGTATATATTGCAAAGTGAGAATTTCCAAAAACTTGCTTAGATGATAATATTCCTAACCATTGACCTATAATCACTTGTAGTTCCGAATCTTCAATTATAACTTTTGGGACATCTAGTGTTTCTTTTTCATTTTTTATAATGTCTAATGATTGATTATCTTTAGATTTTTTACTTTTGAATAGTTTTTTTATGTTCATTTTTATTACGCTCCTTTTTTTGGTTATTATAGCATGTACAATACTAATTGTAAATTGATGAAGTTGCAACGTTGATAACGAAGGATTGTTTGTTAATGTTTACACCTTGATTTATAAGTTCGCATATCATCTCGTTAATGATTGTTACTTATTCGTGATATTTTGACAATCAAAAATTTTGTCGAACGTTTTTTGTTGCAATTTGTAAAAAACTATTTAGAATAAGTCACGTTATCTGTTTTAAGGTGGTAACGTCTACTTTTACTTACAAGTAGATTTAATTCTACTGAGTTTTCAGGGGGGTTAAAAGGAAAGTA
>CALVUM010000034.1 GCA_944363605.1 uncultured Bacilli bacterium | reverse complement strand
TCTCGTTCATGTCCTTTAATTTACTCTATTTTTATCTTTTTTACAAGCAAAAACTATCGATTTTTCTTATTTTATCGATAGTTTTCTTTTTCTTTTATTTACGTGTGTTTACTTTTTTATTCAACCTTTATTCGGCATAGCCTTTTGTTTTATAATTTCCACATTTTACATAAGCTTGATATTTTTCTTCAGCTTTAAGAACATAGCCTGTACATTCTTTCTCGGCTACAGAAGTTTGTTCAATGAGGTTTTGTTCTTTTAATTCTTCAATAGTTATTTTTGATAAATTATTTATTCTCATATAGTCTTCTGATTTTTCAACAAGTTTTGTTTCATATTCTTTATATTTTTTGCTTTCTTCTTTATAAACGATGCCAAGAATAGTTACTCCTGCAATTAAAAGAAACATAATTATTCCCCATATTATACTTATTCTGCGCATTTTTTTTAAATCTACGGAACGCATTTTAATATCCTTCTGTTTCATAATATGCACATGATATATATGGCGTAAAAGTATTTTTGTTTACTAAAACATAACCTGTACAAATATCATTGTCGGCAGTCATTTTTGCTTCTGTTAAATATCCTTCCATAAGTAGGTCTTCTGAAATTATTAAGTTTATATTTTCTTCATCTAAATGTCTGTAATACCTTTCAGCTGCGATTTTTAAATTGTTTTCAATTTGTGTATAGCTGTTCGTTTTATTTGATGGATTATTTGCAGAAACTCCTTCATATAAATAATTTATCATTACCGCGACTAAAACTACTAGAAATATTAAAATCGCACATATGAAAATCATTTCTCTAAGACCCCAACCGTTTTTGTTTAAAGCCATTAAATCCCAAGTTCCTTTTCGGCATCATTTTTAATGAATGCTGGGCCAAAACCAGTTTTTGATTCGCCACTTTTTGTATAAGTATAATATTTGTAGCCAAAACTTGTACAGCTATAATACGTTGCTCCTGCTTCAACATGAGTGCCATCGCTCACTATTGTTTGTTCGTTTAAACAAACTAGAGGTTTTTCGCCATTTTGGGCTCTAAAATAATCGGTTACAAATAAAACCATCCAAACTACTATTATTAAAAGAATTAAAACTTTAATTATGGTTCCAATAATTTTTTTCATACACATCCTCTTTTCTTGTTTTTATTATATCGAAATTTTAATTTTTAGACAATAGAAAAAGTCAACTCACGCCGACTTAGTTTTTTAATTTTGCAGTCAATATTTCTTTTACCATAACCGGATTTGCTTGTCCTTTTGTCTTTTTCATAACTTGACCCACAAAATAATCAAACATGTTTGTTTTACCATTATGGTACATATTGATTTGTTCTTGATTCTCATTTAGTATTTCTTCGATTATAGAAGTTAATGTCGTTTCATCAGATATTTGAAGCATATGCTTTTCTTTCATAATAACCGTCGGATCTTTTTCTAATTCTAATGTATATTGAAAAAGTTCTTTGCCTTGTTTACTTGATATTGTTCCATTTTTTATGGCTTCTGTAATTGTGAATAAGTGGTTTGGAGTTAAATAAAATTCTTCGATGGAAATTTCCTTTTTATATAAAAAGCCTAAAATATGGGTAATAATCCAGTTCGCAGCTGTCTTTGGTTCAATCTTTTCTTGAATACATTTTTCAAAATAATCAGCAATTGCTTTTTCTTTAATTAAAATTCCCGCATCATAAGGAGATAAGTTATATTCTTTGATATATTTGGCTTTTCTTTCATAAGGTAATTCTGGTATGCTTTTTTTTATTTCTTCTAACCACTCTTTTGTAATCTTATATTTTGGAATATTTGGTTCAACAA
Source organism: uncultured Bacilli bacterium (assembly GCA_944363605.1). Lineage (GTDB taxonomy): Bacteria > Bacillota_I > Bacilli_A > RF39 > UBA660 > Ventrenecus. The sequence continues at coordinate 6,335 of CALVUM010000034.1, read as the reverse complement.
AATACCGATAATCAATAGCATCTACTTTTTCTCGCATTCGAACTGTCGTGCCACTTTCTTCATCATATCTTCTTGTTTCTTGAACGATTTCTTCTTTTCTTCCAGCTTGAATTAATTCAGTTTGTCTTTTGATTTCATAATTAATGGTATCTCTAACATTACTAAAAGAATTCACATTTTTCATTTCAACTTTTGTTCCTAATTCTTCATTTTCAGAAATAGAAACATTTACATCGCAACGGATTTGACCTTTTTTAGAATCTGCTTCACTAATGTCACAGTATTGGTAGATGGCCCTCATGTATTCTAAGAACGCTACCGCATCATCTGCGGAATGAAGACAAGGCTTAGTTACAAGTTCTAAAAGGGGTACTCCAGCACGATTATAATCAAGAGTTGATGTATCGTATAAATGATTCATACTTGCTGAGTCTTCTTCTAAATGAATGTTGTCAATTTCTACTTTAAAAGTTGAACCATCTTCTCTTTCGATATCTAAATATCCATCCATACCTACAGGTATAGGTGGTGTATTTTGCGTGATTTGATATCCTTTAGGTAAATCTGGATAATAATAATTCTTTCTTTCAAAATACATATATTCTGGTTGTTTACAATGAAGAATTTCACTCATCATTAAAGATAAACGGACACATTCTTTATTTACAGTAGGTAATACTCCAGGAAAAGCCATATCTACTGGGCTTATATTGCTATTTGCTATTTCAGAATAACTGTTTTTTGCCATAGAAAACACTTTACTTTTCGTGTTAGAAATTTCGCAGTGCATTTCTAAACCAATTGTTACATTATATTTCATTTTGTCACCTCCGGTGCAGTTTGTCCTTTATAATTCATTTTATTTTCTAAGGCGTAGGCGATAGATAAAATATTTTCATCTTGATAGCAATTTCCAGTTATATTAATACCAACAGGAAGATCATTTATAAATCCATTTGGTATAGTAATGCTAGGGAATCCACCAAAATTTCCTATTTGCAAATGTTCTTCTAGAATGGTTGTATCACTTTTAATCATATCTTCTTGTCCTTCTAATAATTTCGCCGGACCGCTTCCCACAGGCATGATAAAGCCATCATATTTTTGAAAGAATTCTTTCATTTGATCAACAATTAATCGACGAACACGTTGGGCATTTTTAAAATATTTTTCTTGATTTTCTTTTTGTAAAACATAGGAACCGATAATAAAACGTCGTTTAATAAGTGGTGAGAATCCTTTAGTTCGATAATCTTTCATCATCTCTTCATAAGTTTTTCCTTCGCCACGGGTTCCAAAAATAAATCCTGTTAAATTGGACATATTACTAGTTGCTTCCGCACAAGAGATAACAACGTAAACAGAAGGTAAGGCATTTAACAATTTTTCATCCATTGAAACTCCTTCAACAGTCATTCCTAATTCTTCACATTTTTTTAGTGTTTTATGAAAATTTTCTAAATGTTCTTTTAGTTCTTCATTCGCATCAGGATAGTTTTCTATATCACAAACATCTTTAAGGTAAAAGAGTTTTTTTCCTTTAACTTCTTTTTTTAAAGTTTCATATAAGTGAATATCTTTTGAATCCCAAGTTGTCATATCTTTCGGATCAATGCCTTTCATCGCATCTACAACTATTGCAGCATCTTCAACACTTCTTGAAAGTACTCCGCAGTGATCTAGAGAAGAAGCAAAAGGAAATAAACCATATCTAGATATCATACCATAAGTTGGTTTATAACCGACGATACCACAGTATGCTGCTGGTTTACGAATAGAATCTCCTGTATCACTTCCTAAAGCATAAGGATAAACTCCTGCTGCTACTGATGCCGCTGATCCTGATGAAGAACCTGCACACATACGATTATAATCCCATGGATTACGGACAATTCCAGTATGAGCAGTTGTACCTGTGCCTCCCATACCAAATTCATCTAATGTAGTCTTACCAATAGCTACCGCACCTTTTTTTTCTAGATTTTCTACAGAGGTAGCTGTAAAAAACGGAACATAGTTTTTTAGGGTATTACTTGATCCAGTTGACAATATTCCTTTGGTAGAATAATTATCTTTAACGCCGTAAGGAATACCTGATAACAGTTCATCTGTTACTTTTACTGGTTCAGCTTCATCAATAATTGTCACAAAAGCATTTGTTTTTTCTTGTATTTCATGAGCTTTTTTTAAAGATTCTTTTACAAGTTCTTCACTGGTAACTTTTCCGCTTTTTAAAAGTTCATGTAATTCTACTATTCCTTTATTCATTACTTGATTCCACCACCTTTGGTACAATTATTTCTCTATCTGTATGGTTATCACAATTTGATAATAGTTCTTCAATATTTGGAGAATCTTGAGCTACGTCCTCTCTAAGTTCATAGACGAAGTCGTCTAGAGCATGAGTCATTGGTTCAACTTGAGAAATATTGGGAATTTCATTTATTCTATTAATATTTTGATCAATAGTTTCAAATTCTTCAAAAACCATTTTTGTTTCTTCTTCTGTTAAACCAATCATTAATAAATCAGCTAATTTTAGAATTTTTTCTTTTGTGAATTCCTTATTCATACTATTTCCTTTCTATGCAATCTTCTGCATTTTTCTTTTTAAAACTGTTTTTATTTTAATCTTTTTTTTAGAGTTCGTCAACTTTTCATTGAATTTTATACTAAGAAAAAAAAAAAGACCTTTTGGTCTTTTTTAGAATTAAGCTAATTCGATTGTAGCACCGGCTTCTTCTAATTGAGCTTTAATTTGGTTAGCCTCTTCTGCTGGAACGTTTTCTTTAATGTTTCCACCATTGTCAGCTAAAGCTTTTGCTTCAACTAGTCCTAATCCTGTAATTTCTTTTAATAATTTAATTACAGCAATTTTGCTTGCGCCAGCATCTTTTAATACAACTGTTTTTGCTTTGCTTTCAGCTTCTTCAGCTCCAGCAGCAGGTGCAGCTGCTACTGCAACAGCGCTTGGATCTACTCCAAATTCTTCTTTCATTGCATCAACGAATTCTTTTACTTCAAGAATAGTCATTTCTTTTAAAGATTCAATAAATGCTTCTTTTGTAATTTTTGCCATTTTTCTTCTTCCTTTCTAATTTTCCTCTTTACCTTCTGCATATAAATTTAATGCAATAGATAAGTTTCTAACATGCTCCATCATACCAGCAGCAAGCATTGTAAGTAAGCCTTCTCTTGATGGGATAGATGCATATTCTTTAATTGTAGCTAAATCCGCTACTGAGCCACTGATGATTCCAACTCGAATTTCTAATTTATCATGATCTTTAGCAAAATCTGATAAAACTTTAATTGGTTCTAACAAATTTTTACCAAAAAGAATCGCATTTGGTCCTTCTAGAAAACCTTCAAAACTCAAGTTTAATTCATCTAATGCTCTTTTTAAAAGAGTGTTTTTGTAAACTTTAACAGTAGCATCTGCTTCTCTTAATTTTACTCTCAAATCACTTAGATCTGATACAGTTAAACCTTGATATTGAAAAAGAACTACAGATTCACTATTTTTAATATTCTCGATAATATTGTTTACAATTTCTTTTTTGGCATCAAGAATTTTTGTACTAGCCATTTTCTTCCTCCTTTACTTTTTTCTATCTAAAAAAGCTTATCCGATTTGGACAAGCTTAAAATTTACGTTTTTTAAGTGTCCCTCGGCAAGATGATTAAGGCTTTAGCCCCTTGCTGTCTTCGGTTTGGCTTTTCTAGCGTTTATTATAATTCATTTACTATTAAATGTCAAAAGAATTTTGATCTACTTTGATTCCAGGACCCATAGTTGCTGAAATACTGATTGATGAGATAAATTTTCCTTTAACTGAAGCTGGTTTCATTCTTGCGATTGTTCTTACAGCATATTCTAGGTTTTCTGCTAATTTTTCTGCATCAAAAGATACTTTTCCTAAAATACCATGAATATTTCCATAAGAATCTGTTCTAAACTCAATCATACCTTTGTTGATATCTTCAATCGCTTTAGCAGGATCTGGTGTTACAGTGTTTGTTTTAGGATTTGGCATTAAACCTTTTGGTCCTAAAATTTTACCAATTTTACCAAGTTCTGGCATCATGTCTGGAGTAGCGACGATTACATCAAAATCAAACCAATTTTCGTTTTGAATTTTTTCAATCATATCTTTATCTCCAACATAATCAGCTCCTGCTTCTTTAGCTTTATCAGCTGCAGCACCTTTTGCAATTACTAAAATACGTTTTGTTTTTCCAGTACCATTTGGTAAAACTAGAGAACCACGTAATTGTTGATCAGCTTTTTTAGGATCGACATTTAATTTAATTGCAAAATCAACTGTTCCATCAAAATTTGTAATAGATGTTTCTTTAGCTAGTTTAGCAGCTTCTAATGCGCTGTAAGATTGATTTTTATCCACTTTCTTAGCAGCTTCCACATATTTGCGACTCAACTTTTTCAAAATTTTCCCTCCTAACTGTGGTTTATTAGCGGACTTTTTTCTATAACATTATTCTTCTTCAGAATCTTCTTCTTTACCTTTACCGATTACTTCTACTTCTGCTGAAGTTTCTTCTTTAACTTCCGCTTCCATTTCAGCTAGCTCTTCTTCACGTTTTGCTCTTTCTGCTTCTTCAATTGCAGCTTCTTTTGCTTGTTCAGCTAATTCAGCATCGTTAACGCCTTTAATTGCAATACCCATATTACGAGCAGTTCCTTCAATAATATTCATTGCTTCTTCTACAGTATATGCATTTAAGTCAGGTAATTTTGTTTCAGCAATTTTTCTAAGGTCTTCTTTTGAAATTGTCGCAACAATTTCATTTGCTCCTTTTTTGCTTCCTTTTTCTACCTTAGCAGCTTTTTTAAGCAAGAAAGCAGCTGGTGGAGTTTTTAAAACGAAATCAAAGCTTCGGTCCTCATAAATCGAAATCTCGCATGGAACGACATCTCCCATTTTATCCTTAGTTGCGTCATTAAATTTTTGACAGAACTCTTGGATATTGATACCAGCAGGTCCTAATACTGTACCAACTGGTGGTGCAGGATTTGCTTTTCCAGCAGGAATTTGTAATTTTACTTTTTTTACGACTTCTTTTGCCACGAAAACCCACTCCTTTCTTTGGAATTTTTTAAGTTTAAACGTGTAGTGGTCTTGGGCAAGTCCGCATGACTCCCTCCCACTTCAAAAACATTTATAAAAATATATAAATGCAATATGATACTATCATAAAATTTATGATTTTACAAGCAAAATTTTTTTCCTCATTTACTCATATATTTAAAAAAAAGATGGAATTCATTACTCACTGGACGAGATATTTTCCATCTTTTTTCATACTACTAAGTTGTTTGAACTACAAAAGGATCATTAGCGGTTCCTATTCCTCCACTAATCTGAACATCAGACTTCAGATTGATAACCGCGCGCACGCCATAGCCGTTGGTAACATTGGCGTTGCTAGCATAGCCTACTGAGTATGCATCGAACTCATAAGCTGCGATGCCCGAAACGTAGAAACTGCTAGGCGACATTGTCCAGTAAGTAGAAGAAGAATATGTATAAGATAACCTATTCATATATCCATCTGCTAATCCTCCTAACATTAACTCATCTACTGTGATTAATCCTATTGGATAAGTTAATTCTTGATTCCCTTTTTCTGATGTACTTGTTGTAAACAAATCATTTGTTGGATTTGAACAGGTAAGTATTGGGTTATGTGTTTCATAGTACCTTGTGTATCCTGCATAATATGTATGTGTTCCTGAGGACTGTACTCCATCGCCATTATTATTTCTTGTAGATAAACTTCGGTCATTACAAAATCCGGTGTCAGCTATGTATTCACTTAATCCTTTATTTTCGATATTTTGTTTATACCAGCTATCTAAATATTTTTTGATATCTGAGTCCTTTTCATTTGCATTAGTTTCTTCATATGTACTATTTAATGTGCTACCATACATATATCCTACATATCCGGGATTATTTCTTTGATTATTAAACGGTGATGTCGTTCTATTGGTATATCCTAGGCTACTATCTGTTAATTTTGTATTTAAATTATTTCCAGTAGCGTCAGGGGTTTCTCCTGCATAAAGAAGTCTTATGGATCCATCTCCATTAAGTCGTATGATTCTCCAATAATATCCTCCAAAGTAAACATAATTATTGGTTACACTTCCTCGGTAATAGTAACTTGTTCCATAATCATCTTGCATGGTATATAACCCTTTATCTGATTTATCACTTTCTCGTTCTGTTTGATTATAAGCATAGCCTGTCATTCGATATATTTGAGTTTTTATTTCAGTTCCACCATTTCCTGTGGTTGTTCCTTCTTCT
>CALVUM010000033.1 GCA_944363605.1 uncultured Bacilli bacterium | reverse complement strand
TCTCGTTCATGTCCTTTAATTTACTCTATTTTTATCTTTTTTACAAGCAAAAACTATCGATTTTTCTTATTTTATCGATAGTTTTCTTTTTCTTTTATTTACGTGTGTTTACTTTTTTATTCAACCTCTAATATATTTTATCTTTTATTCTCTAATATCTTCTCAATCATTTTTTCTGAAATTATATAATCCAAAGTATATTTTTGTTTTTTATTTATATAGTCAAGTGAAAAGCCTAATTCTCTTAAAATATAGCTAGAAACACTATATTCTAAAATTGCTATACTATACTTTAAATTATCTTTTACTACACATTTATTTCTTTTTGCATCATTATAATGTGTATAATAATTTCTACTATCAGTTAAAATATTTGCAAATTGTATAACATTTATGTACATATTTGCAGATTTAGTTAATTCGAAATCATTTGTAAAAATATCAATTAATCTACTTCGTAAGATTATAAAACTGTTATCCTTTTGATCTATATTATTCTCAATATCATCAATAATTTCTGGATTATCAATAAATTTTTTCTCAATATGCTTAATAAATTTTTTCTTTTTAGAAAACTTTATACTATGTAATAGCTCTATGGCTTGCATTAAGTTACTAAATCGTATTTCTATAGGAATATCATTTTTAATGCCTAATAGATAAAGATTATAAATATTTCTATATTTATCATAGGTATTAAACCAAGTTTGAATTTTATTATCAGAATTCATTTCTGGCAAATCAAATAAATAGTCCATTATCTCGATTCTGCTATCTTCTTCCAAGCTATCATCTAATTTCATCTTATGGCTAATCATTTCATATTTTATGTAGTCTTTGGTATTTTCAATCATATAAAATTTATTGTAATCTAAACACTCAATTTTACTTATGTTAATTCTTTTGTTTGTTGCAAGAGTAATCAAGTTTATTACTTTATCCAAATCCTCAAAAAATTTATCATAAATAGTTGGAATATCCTTTTTGATATATATTGAAACAAATTGATTAAGTTTTACATTTTCTACTAGCATATTGGGATTAAAAGCTCCCATTGTTGGAACAAACTCTATTGTAGTATTATCGTCTACTTTTACTGATATTTTATCTTTTGATTCATAAACAATATTTAACCAGTAATCCTTATTATCGAATAATTCTTTAAATCCATTTAATTTTGTCCATGCAAAAATATTTGACATTTTAAATCGCATTTCATTAAATTTGATACTTTGTTTTTTTCTTTTGGGTAATCCAAAAAAAATGGATTTTGCAACAATAATTATATGATGTTTAACAAAGGCTTGAGTATGCCGTTTTACTATTTTACAATCAGTCAAAATGCAGTTAATTTTTTGATTTAAAATCCCAGTTATTTCATCCATATAAAGAGGCTGATTATCCCATGCACGAAAATGATTATGATCTTTATAATATATTGATAAAACTATGCCTCCATTTGATTTATTAAAAACTAAATCTCCTTCATATTTCTTTCCTAAAATGTTCCATTTTCCACCAATTACTGTGTCTTTTTTCACTAAAATCACTCCAATCAAGAATTAAAAAGCTACTATAATTATACCATATTTTAATTGGAATATTTAGTTTAGAGTGTAGTAAACAAGGCAAAAATGTAGTATAATCATATTAAGAAATTGATTGGAAGTATCTGATGAAAATTATTAAGACTATAGATTTATGGACAGAGCAACATGATAATCACTATGAATGTTTTAATGGAGCTTTTATTGACGGCTTCGAGAATACTAAAATTCCCTTTGATAGTTATAAAATAATTAAAAATTGCAATTGTGAGATTACAGTAGATAATAAGGAAATAAGAATTAATAATAAGCATAATGCAATAGTCTTTTATAAGGATAGTATTCCTGTAAGACTAATGGTGATGAATAAAAATACTGATGTTGATAAGTATATTAATGTATCATTATCTCAACATTTTAATGATTATACTTTAAATGATTACTATGATAAAAATAATATAAAATTTAAAATGATTGATATGAACGAAGCTCCAATTTTTAAAGATACTGATAATACTAAATCTGAAACAGATGTTGGATCTTGTGATAGATGGAACTTATTATATTGTATGTTAAAAGGAAGTTATACGGAAAGTGATACATCTTATGGCAATTTTTAAAGTGATAGGTATGAATTTATACCTAATATACTTATAAGATATGAACTAACTATTGATACAGAAAAATTTGAAATAGAGCATAAATGCGCTTTCGTTAATACTATAAAAACTAGATTGATTCCAATACAAGAAAATTCACCATTAACAAAATGAAAAGGAGAAAAAAGATAATGAAAATTAAAAAATATCCTCAATCATGCTTAATGATTGAAACAAATAATAAAAAAATTCTAGTAGATGCAGGAAGTTTGAAATATCAAGATAAATTTTTTGATGATTGGAAAAATGCTGATATACTTTTAATTACTCATAAACATGAAGACCATATTAAAGCAGACATTATAAATGAGTTAAATATTCCAGTATATTCTACAAATGAAGTACAAAGTACATATCCTGATATTAATTTCAATATAGTAAAAGAAAATGATGTGTTAAATTTAGATAATATTAAAATTGAAGTAGTTAAGGCGATTCATGGCTATAATCCTAATCTAAAAAATGGTGGGGAAGTTTTTGAAAATGTTGGGTTTATCATTGATGATGGTAATATAAGATTATACATTACGAGTGACACGATATGCTTTAATAACGATTATAAAGCAGATGTTGTTGCTTTACCAGTTACAGCCTATGGCTTAACAATGTCAAGCTATGAAGCATCATTATTTGCAAAGGATTTAGCTGTAAAATTAGTTTTACCTATCCACATGGATAATGAAAAATATCCAACTGATATAGAGCATATGAAAAATAATTTTGAAATGTTTGATATAAACTATAAGATTTTGAATATAGAAGAAGAAATAGAAATATGATTAATTAAATGTGAGGGAGATATAATGAGAAAAGTAATAGTAATAACTGGTGGTAGTGATGGTTTAGGAAAAACTTTAACTGAATCCTTATCAAAAGAAAATGATGTAATTATTTTAGCAACCAATGAAGATAAATTAAAAAAGGTTTCTATTAAAAATAATTGTAATTATAAGATCTGTGATGTTAGCACTTATGAATTAGTTGAAAAATCTATAAATGAAATTATAAAGGATTTTGATAGAATTGATGTGCTAATTAATAATGCAGGATTATGGATACAAGAGGAGTTAGATACTAATGATAGTGAAAGAATTAACTCTGTAGTTGATGTTAACTTGCTTGGAGTCATAAATTGTACAAAAGCTGTAATTCCTATTATGAAAGAAAAGAAAGATGGCTTAATAATTAATATTAATTCCCAAGCTGGTATTAATCATAAAGCCGAAAGAGTTGTTTACAATGCTACAAAATGGGGTGTAACTGGCTTTTCTAAGTCTTTAGCAGATGAAGTGGCTAAATATGGAATTAGAGTTTCTAATGTTATGCCTGGTATGATGAAAACAGATATGTTTAATAAAATGAATATTCAAAAAAATATGGATAATGGTATTGATACTAAGGAAGTTGCCAGATTAATTAAATTTATTATTGATACACCGTCTGATGTAATGATTTCAGAAGTTGGAATTAAAAATATTAATAACTAAAAAGCAAAAGGAAGAGTAAAAACTCTTCCTTTTGAAATACTTCTACCAAGTGCATAAAGCACCTGCAACAATCTAAAGTAGCTTAATTATACCATTTATAGTGGTTAAGTCAAGACTTTTTCAGATTTTCTGCATTTTTTAACATTTAATTTTTCGCTATTAATATCTTCAAAAGCATAATATTTCTTGATAATTTGAAGTATTGAATCATTATCATTTTTAGTGATTGTTGCTATCTTATTATTAACAAAATAAGGTTCTCTTATTCTATTAGAACTAATATTGATTAAGTTTTCAATTCTAGCAGTTCCTAAAGTCTTATCATCCATATCATAATGAAAATAATAATTATCTCCTTTTCTTTTGGATGTAAGAGGAATAACCGTCCACATTTCTTTATTGGATGAACTTCGCCATAATATAGCAGGTCTTAATTTTCTAAGTTCATTACCAATATTATAACCTAAATCTACCCAACATATAGCACCAACTTTAAGATAAAAATTCTGATTTTTATTATTCATCAAAATTAATTTATCTTTACACCACTTATTATATGATATGCCATCAGGTGTATTATCGGTATTATTTTTAACATAGTCACAGAAATTGATTTTACTTTTTGATAAAATATCGTTAAATTCACTTTCTTTAATTTTTAGTGGTTTTCCCTTGATATAAATACATCTTTTTATACAACCTCGATTAAAATCATTGATTTCATCTAAAATTATATATTTATTAATTGATTTGATTAATATACTATTTGGGGCATTAGTACTATATACAGGTATTCCAACATAATGATTTTTTGATATATCATAAAGTATCAAAATCCATTGTGAAGTATTATTTAAGTTAATTTCATAAATTTGTTTCCAATTTATTGTAAGCATAAAAGCACCAACTTTCTTGTGTAAAATATTATATCACTATATTTAAGAAATAACAGCCAGTGGCTAACGTTTTCTGAATTATATTATTATGTTTCTAAATTGATATAATCTTCTGATTCTACAAGTTTAATCTTTTTTATTTAGATTCTCTACATAAATATCATTAGAGTAGTTAGAATCTAGAAAAGTGATATTATTTACAACGATTTTATAAGATTCAATATAGTGTAAAGATGATTTCTTTGTAAATGACAAAAAAGGGGATGTTGAGAAACGAATAAAAAAGTTTCTTAACATTCTTTTTTTATGAAAAAAATAAAAAAACCTAGATAATCAGGGAAAATCTAGGCTATATGTGATACACTACTTTTGTCTAGAAAGTTGGTATCACATGTCTAATTTTACTATAAAACGATCATTTTGGCTAGGTCCTTCACAAGAAGTATTGAAGGAATACAAAAAAATCGATAAATATATGGAACTATATTAGAAAAATCAGGAGTTGGAAAAATTCTTGAATATGTAAAGTTGAAAGATAAAAAATGTAAAGGAAGAACCGGTTATAACCCATATAATTTATTTGCTACAATTGTTTATTGTTTTTCTTTTTTCAAAGCTACTTTAAGAGACATAGAAGAAAAATGCAAATTTGATATAAGAGTGATTTATCTAATGGAAGGAAGT
>CALVUM010000032.1 GCA_944363605.1 uncultured Bacilli bacterium | reverse complement strand
CCAGAAGTAATAATGGAGATGGAGTGCAAACAACGGATAAAAACACCTATTATTCTGGATATACTAGATATTATGAAACTCATAGTCCTATCTTAACTTGTCCAAATAAAGAAAATGATTTGTTTACAACGAGTACATCAAGTGTTGGAAATAAAGCTTTAACCTATCCAATCGGCTTAATCACAGTTGATGAACTAATGTTAGGAGGACTTGCAAACGGATATTTAAATCGCTTATCTTATACTTATTCAGTATCCACTTATTATAGTATGTCACCTAGCTATTTCGGCGTGACGGATACGGGAGTTCGTGAGTTCTATGCGTACTCAGCAGGCTATGCTGGCAGCGTTTGGGTTACCAGCAGTTATGGCGTGCGAGGAGTCCTTAATTTAAAACCAGATGTAGAAATTTCTGGGGGTATCGGAACTGCAAATGATCCGTTTGTGATTCAAATAACTTAAAAATATTATTAATTTAAAATATGGTGTGTAAATTAAAAATTACATACCATATTTTAATGTGAGAATGGAGAAAAAATAGAAAGCGTTAATTAGATGAAAAAATTAGGAACATCACTGATGGTATTTAAATAGTTATAAAATTTGATGAATTTTAATGTATTAAAAAGAATATTAGAAATTTTTAGAAATAGCAAGATTGGCAGCTTCTCGATATGCTCTTGTAAGTCCGCCGGCACCGAGTTTAATTCCTCCAAAATAACGAACTACGAAAACTCCACGATTGATAAGTTTCTTTTGTTCTAAAACTTGATAAATGGGCATGCCACTTGTCCCGCTAGGTTCTTTATCATCACTCTTAGAAGCTGTATTTTCTAAAATATATGCATAAGGAATATGTTTGGCTTTTTTGTGTTCCTTTTTCAAAGTTTCATAAATTATCTTGGCTTCTTCTTTCGAAGTGATTTCATAATAATATGCGACAAATCTTGATTTTTTTACTACAAGTTCATATGTATTTAAAAGTTTCACTTATATCACCTAAAAATTATGATACAATAAATAGTAGAAAAAAGAAATGGGGTGAAGGTATGTTAAAAGAAAAACTTGCTCAAGTGCCTAATAAACCAGGAAGTTATCAAATGCGCAACAAAGATGGCATTATTATTTATGTCGGCAAAGCGAAAAACTTACATCGACGAGTAAATTCTTATTTTAATCGAACTCAAACTGGAAAAACAGCTAAGATGGTTAGTGAAATTGCTGATTTTACCTATATAGTTACCGCGACGGAATTAGAAAGTTTACTTTTAGAAATTAATTTAATCAAAGAGTATAATCCAAAATACAATGTTTTATTAAAAGATGATAAAAGCTATCCTTATATTGAGTATATTGAGAACCCTTATCCTAAACTAAAAGTATCCAGATATTTGCAAATAAGAAAAAAAGATCATAAAAAACTTTTTGGACCCTATCCAAATGCCTATGCAGCACGAAGAATTGTAAATCTTTTAAATCGCCTTTATCCATTAAAAAAATGTGATGGAAATCCGAAAAAAGTTTGTCTTTATTATCATATTGGAGAATGCTTAGGGTATTGTGAAAAAAATATTGACGAGGAAAAGCAAGAGAAAATGCAAGAAGATATTCTAGCTTTTTTAAATGGTAATGATAAGATTTTAAAAGATAAAATATTAGAAAAAATGGAAAGTTATAGTAAAGCTTTAAATTTTGAACTCGCTTTAGAATTAAAAAAAGAATTAGATTATATTAATATTGTTTTATCAAAACAAAAAATCACTTTGCAAGATTTAACGAATCGTGATTGTATCGGCTATTATTTTAATAATGGGTATATTTCTGTGCAAATTTTATTTATCAGAAATGGCAAAATTGTTGGTGGACATACAGACTTATTTCCTATAGTAAGTGATTTAGAAGAAGAAATGGATTCCTATATAACAAGATTTTATGCTCGTCATGAAATACCTAAAGAAATATTACTTTCAGAAGAGATCGCTTCTTCCGTTTTACAAAATTATTTTGAAAATAAAATCATTGTTCCTCAAAAAGGCCAAAAGAAAAATTTAGTACAAATGGCAACAGAGAATGCCAAAATTAATTTAGAAAATGAATTAGAATTAGTTTTAAAGAAAGAATATTTTACAGAAGATGCTAATGAAGAATTAAGAAAAATTCTAAATCTAGATACTTTAGACCGAATTGATTTATTTGATAATTCAAATCTTTTTGGAGACTGGAGTGTGTCTGGTATGGTTGTTTTTAAGAATGGTGTTCCAGCGAAAAATGAATATCGAAAATATAAAATTAGTTTTGATAAAAACGATGATTATGGCATGATGAGGGAAGTAATCTACCGAAGATATCAAAGGGCTCTAGTCGAGAAAACAGAACTCCCTAACTTAATTATTGTTGATGGCGGGATAGGTCAAATTCATGCTTGTAAAGAAGTGTTAGATGCATTAAATCTACCAATCAAAGTTTGTGGTTTAAAGAAGAACGATAAACATAGAACGAATGACTTGGTCGATGGCGACACTTTAGAACTTGTAAATATTCAAAAAGATTCCAATGTTTTTCATTATTTAACAAGAATGCAAGATGAGGTCCATAGATATACGATTACGTATCATAGAACTGTAAGAAGTAAAGGAAGTATCAGTAGTGTTTTGGATAACATTCCAGGAATTGGAGCAAAGAGAAAAAAAGAATTAATTAAAACATTTGGAAGTGTAACCAAAATGGAAAGTGCATCTTTAGAGGAACTTTCTAAAATTCTACCTAAAGATGTTGCCATATCTTTACAAGATTATTTAAAAAGTAGAAAAGAAGATCAAAATAAAAAAAATCTTTAAATTCCGTAAGTGTTTTTAAAGATTTTTTTACAAAAATGTGATTTATTATTAAAAAAAGTATACAAAAATGTGATAAAAGAAGCAAAATTTCTTGCAAAAGTGTGATCGAGTGTTGAGAATGTAGAGATTTATAACGAAAAAATTGTTTAAATAAAAAAAATAAGATATTTCTGTTTAGAATTATTATCTCAACGATTCATTTGTTGTTTTTCTTAGTTTTCTTTGATTAAATGGATTTAGAAAAGAGGGAGTTTATGAATCCAGAGAAAATGGGTGCTTTGATTCAAAAATTAAGAAAAGAAAAAGGTTTAACTCAAAAAGAAGTGGCTGATAAGCTTCATGTGACTGATCGAGCTGTATCAAGATGGGAAAGAGGCATTGGTTGCCCAGATATTTCTTTATTAAATGATTTGTCTAACATTTTAGATATTTCTATTTCAACTTTATTAACAGGTAGTGAAAATACAAATGAGGCTATTAAAGATACAATTAATTATGTGGAAGAAACAAGAAAACAGAAAAGACGTGAGAAAATAAGTCAAGGGCTGATTATTTTTATTTCATTTTTCTTACTGGTAACTGTTTTTAATTTTTTGAAAATAGAAAGTCGTTTTTATATGCAATATGCTGCGAGAGACGGTTCCGAGTATACTATATTTATAGGTGATGAAGTAAAGTCAAATGATATATTTGAAGATATAGAGAAGATAGTAAATGAAATTTCAACCAATCAAGGAATGTTTACTAACGATGATTATCAAATAATTATGGGATTTGTAGACAAAATAGCCGAAGAGGCAAAAGAGGCTAAAAAAAATTTTTATAAAAAAGCGTATTCTTATCAGGAGTTAGATGCGATTCCTTATTATGAATTTTTGTTTTTGGATACTGGAGAGTATAATAATTATTTATCTAAAATAAAAAACATTTTAAAAAAATATGATAGTGAATATACAGAAAGCTATAACATGGGTTTAACTTATGTTTATCGAAATGAGATTAGAGATTATCTTTATAGGATTTACCGTTTAGATAAAACGAGTAAAGGTATCGGAGAAAAAGTAACTTTACTTTTAAAAGAAAAATATTTCTATTATAAGCAAATTTTAAATTCAATTAAGAAAGTAGGGAAAATATAATGAAAAATTTAAGTAAATTACTTTTAGCAATGATTAGTTTTTTGTTTTCGTTACATATACTCACTTTGAATTCGGATGGTTTTACGATATATTTCTTTATACTTCTTTTTTCGCTTACTGGAACTCTTTTATTTTTTATTTACAAATATCCTAAAGAGAAAGGAATAGTTCTTATTTGTTCTTTAGTTTATAGCGTGTTTTTTATTATATATTTGGTTTTGTGTTTTTCTTCAAAAGAAATTTCTGTAAATGATGTATTTACGTATACAAAAGAGGAGTTTGCGTTTTTTGGCTATTTCTTAGGTCTCTATTTTTCTTTGGAGTTTTTGAATTTACTTTTGCTTATTGACGATTATCGAGAGCAAAAGAATAAACATGATATTATTCCTTTTTTCCTTTTTGGAATTCTTGTTATTTTACAACTTCGAATAAGCATGCATCCAAAACTTTGTTCATATCAAGAGATGGAGTATTTTAGTCAGTTTCTTTTTCCATTTGCAATGACTTTTTTAGGTTATTTTATATATAAATTTTATCACCGTTTTCCCTTAAAGACGGAAAATGAAAATTTTTATGGAATGAAAAAATAGAATGTTAATTATTAAATTGGATAGAATAATAGTAAAATACAATTGACAAATGTATATACTTTGTATATACTATAAATGAATGGAGGTAGCATAATGGAAGCAAGACTTCAAAAATGGGGAAATTCAGATGGAATTAGAATTCCAAATAGCATTTTAAAATCATTAAATTTAAAAACAAATGATAGAGTTGATTTAATACAAGAAGATGATAGAATTATAATTTCAAAATCAAAAAGAAGACATTTAACTTTAGAAGAAAGAATTGAAATGTTTGAAAAATCATCTAATAATGAAATAGGAAATATTGAATCCTATGACTGGGGTGACGATTTAGGAAAGGAAAAATTTGACTAATGTATATACCCGAACAAGGAGATATTTGTTATATGGATTTTGCACCTACAAAAGGTCATGAACAAACAGGATTAAGACCAGCAATTGTTATTAGTAAAGGGACTTATAACAAGTATACTGGATTAGTAGTTTTGTGTCCTATTACTACAAACACCAAAAAATTCTTTACTCATTATGAACTTTCAAATACCAAGAAAGTAAAAGGTTCTGTTTTATGTGAACATGTTAGAAGTGTTGATTTTAAAGCAAGAAAAATCTCATTTGTTGAAAAAATATCAGAAACAGAATTAGAAGAAATTATTGATATAGTATATGGAATAATCGAAATATAGACACGGATTTTCTAAAGACTGAAAATGAAGATTTTTAGTCTTTTTTCAACCACTGGTTTGTTGAATTTTTAAAACCTCTATGATTAAATGAAGATAGAAAAGAGGGAGTTTATGAATCCAGAGAAGATGGGGGCTTTAATTCAAAAGCTTCGAAAAGAAAAAGGTTTAACTCAAAAAGAAGTAGCTATAAAATTAGGTATTACGGATCGAGCCGTTTCGAAATGGGAGAGAGGAATCTGCTGCCCGGATATTTCTCTTTTAGAAGATTTGGCTAATATTTTAGGTGCTTCTATTTCAACTTTATTAACGGGTAGTGAAAATGCAAATGAGGCTATTAAAGATACGATTAATTATGTGAAAGAAACAAGAAAACAAAAAATATATCACTTTTTTCTTCGTTTTTTATCAAATTGTATGATTTTTTTATTTCTTGTTACTTTACTATTATTTGTTTCTATTGAGAAAAGGTTTTTTCAAAAATATCCAACTCGTTTTATGAATGGTTTTTATGTTGAAATGGGTTTAATTAGTTTTGAGCCAAAAATCTATGAAGATGTGTTTGATGAGGTGTATGAACGTTCTTTAATAATTCAAGAAAAACAAGGAAGATATACAAATGAAGAATATGAAAGTATTTTAGAATATGTAACCGATATTTCTAAAGATGTTTTAAAAGCTAAAGAAACCTATTATAAAGCAAGTTTATCTTTTGAAGAGCTATATCAAATAGCACATTCGGAAAATGTAGTTTTAATTACTTCTTTTGATTACTATCCAACAATATTTCATATTTTAAAAAGGTATGATTCAAGTCTTGAAGAAAGCGAGTATATGACGTCCGGTTTTGATACTAGTACGATTCGAAATTATGTGGATAATGTGTTCCAATTTAATGTATCAAGTGAAGATATTGGATATTATGCTGTAAGTGAACTACGTGATAAATATTCGTATTATGCAAATGTTTTATCTTTACTTATGAAAGCGGGTGAAATTGAATGAAAAAAAATTTAAGTAAGTTAGCTCTTGCTACTATAGCTCTTTTTCTTTCTTTTGTCATTGTTTTAAAAGATTCCCCTTATTTTTCTACATTAGGGACACTTTTCTTGTTAAGCGCTACAGGTATTTTATTATTCTTGATTTATAAGTTTTTAAAAAAGAAATGGATCGTAATCATATCAGTTTTTTTATTAATACTTTTAATAATTTGTTTTTTCCAACATACAGTTTTTTCTACTGAGTTTACATTGAATACACATGTTTACAATGAAACTATTATTTATTGGGATGCTATTTTTATTGGATTTTTCTATTCTTTGCAATTTGCTTACTGGCTTATTTTAGGAAATGATTTTATTTTAGAAATAGAAAATAAGGAAAAGTTTTCTCTTGCTTTTTCTAGTCTTTATATCATTATTGAAGTAGCTTTTATTTTTAATCAATATACCGATATGAAAATGCCGGGATTTCACGTGCCTTATTATGCTTTATTTTCTCTATTTTATATTTGTTACATTCTGTATCGTGTTCTTAATGCGAATATTTCTAAAGTTAAAATTTAGAAAACAAAAAAGCAAAAAAAGTCAATTTTGTATTTCGTAGAATACAAAATTGGCAAATATTTAGTGTAAGTAAATGTAAAAAATGTTATGTTAATTCAAATTATTGATGAATTAAAAAAAATTAAAGAAAAATAATTTATCTAAACTTTGAATCTATGGAATATTTTAATGTTAAAAAATACTGAAACTCTATATTTTTATGTAAAAAAAGAATGGTTTAAAATATAAACTAAATGTCAAATTGCTTCTTTTTTTCTTGGTTTAAAGATGTCATAAATTGACATAATCTTTTTCTTTACGTATACTAATAGTAACAAAAGGATTGATTAGGATGAGAAAAAAATATAAGGTGTCTTTAATTGGGATAGCAATTTTGATCGTACTTTTCATTGGCTTAGAAACGCATTATCAGGTTTATCAAGGTGAAGAGAAAGATTTAAGTGCCTATATAAAAGTTTTAGAAGGCTTATCCATAAATTATTTAAATGGAACAGAATTTCATGTTACAAAAAAAGAACAAGAAGTAGAATTTTCAATTACCAATCAATTAACAGAAACTTTATATTACAATATTGATATATCTGATGTGTCTGGTGCATTAAATGAAGTTACATATCGCTTAACTTCGGATAATCCAAATTTAAGTGAAGCAATTGGCAAATTAGAACAAAAGATGGTCGCATCAAGAATAAGCATTGACCCTGGTACTACTCATCGGTATACTTTAGAAATTTTAAATCCTTTAGGAAATGACTTTGCTTTTAAATTGGAAATTGTTCCAGAAACAGTTCAAAATTCTTTTGCTAATACTATTTTGACAGATAATGATATAAAAGAAGTAGCAAACACGCCATTTAATGAAAGCGCTATTGAAAATGAGGGTTTAATTCGACAGAGTACAGAATTAGGAAATATATATTATTTTAGAGGAAATATTGAAAATAACTATGTTTCTTTTGCCAATAATCTGTGGCGAATCGTAAAAATAAATGAAGATAATTCGGTTAAACTTATCTTAAATAATACTTTGGAAAATTTAGTAGCGATGAATATGCCTGAACTCTCTGGTAATAATGATTTTTTATTAAGTACTGCTTATCAAAATTTAAATAATTGGTATGAAATCTATTTAAAAGAATTTGATGATGCTATTCTTAGTACGTATTATTGTTTTGATAATAGTGTTGAAACAACAAATGACGGGAAAATGAATTATTTATCAAATACTCGTTTATTTATCAATTATTTACCAACAAATGTATGTGGTGGTTTAAATATTTCTTCAAAAATTGGTTTACTTACTGCAGATGAAGCAGTCATGGCTGGAGCAAGTTCATCAGAGAATATGAGTTATTATTTATATATAGACGGTTTACAAACTTCGTGGTGGACAATGACTCCTAACAAACGCGAAAATAATGTTATGTCTTATATGGCTTTAGGTACAAACGGATCTTTACTCCGTGATGTTTCAGAAACTTCCTCTATTTTTATAAGACCAGTTATTACATTAAGTAGGAAAACGCAAGTTACGGGGATGGGCACTATTGAAAATCCTTATCAAATTTCCTAAAAAGCACAAGAACTCTTGTGTTTTTTTGTAAATGTGTGCCAAATGAATGTCTATATATATGTAAAAATGATGTATATATTTATGTAAATATATTAAGAAAATTGACTAATTTTTGAAAATTTTGATAAACTAATAACAGGTGAGCAAGATGATGAATATCCTAAAAGACATTGTAGATATTTTTACAAGTTTTGGTGTTGTCGATTATATTTTATATATCGCGGTTGTTACCCTTATTATTCTAGTTGTTTCTCTTATTTATGTAATGAAAAATGAAGGTGAGGATAATGAGGAAAAGAGTATAGAGGAAGTGAATGAGGATATGCAAGAGAAAATGCCTTTAAATGATGAACTTGATTTACAAAATATTATAAATACCCTTGATGAAAGTCCAAAACCAGTGGTAGATATGACAGCTTATGAAGAAGAGCAAGAAAGAAAAGCGATTATTAGTTATGATGAACTTTTAAAAAACGCAAACTCCAAAGCGATTACCTATGATGAGGAAACACTAATTGATGATGTAATTCCTGTCAAAAAAATTCAAGCGGTTCCTATTGAACTTCCTAAAACCAAAAATGAAACAATCATTCAAAATTTAGATTTACAACCAAAAGAGCCTAAAATAGAAATTGATTCCGAACATACTTCCTCAAAATTGTTTTCATATGAAAAGGAAGAAGCTTTTTTAAAGGCATTACAAGAATTAAATGAATTGTTAAATTAAAAGTTACATGTTAAAATATGAGTAACTTTTTTTGTGGGGTGAAAAAGATGAAGTTTCAAATATATACTTTGGGTTGCAAAGTAAATGCTTATGAATCAGAAATGATGAAAGAAAAAATGTTAGCAAATGGTTATATTTATGATGAAGAAAAACCGGATATTCTTATTTTAAATACTTGTAGTGTTACAAATACGGCTGATCGTAAATCTTTAAAAATGCTTAGACATTTTAAGCGGGAAAATCCTCAATGTATTTTGGTGGTATGTGGTTGCTCAAGTCAAAATCATTCAGAGTCTTATCAAAAAGAAGGCGTAGATATTTTATTAGGAAATCAGCAAAAAAGTGAAATTGTTTCTTTAATTCAAAATTTCTTAGAAACAAAAGAAAAATATTGTTATGTAAATAAGAATCGAAAACTTTGCTTTGAAAATATGGCAATTTCCAAATTTACAACTCACACTAGAGCTTTTGTCAAAATTGAGGATGGCTGTGATAATTTTTGTAGTTATTGCATTATTCCCTATGTAAGAGGGAGCATTCGCCATAAAGATTTTCGCTTAGTTTTAAAAGAAGTAGAAACTTTAGTAAATAATGGTCACAAAGAAATCGTTTTTACGGGAATTCATACAGGCTCTTATGAGAGCAAAGGGCATGATTTAACCGATTTAATTCATGAAGTAAGTAAGTTTCCCAATTTAAAACGAATCCGAATATCTTCCATTGAAGCAACAGAATTAAATGAAAAATTTTTAAAAGAACTTGCTAGTAATCCAAAAATTTGTGATCATTTACATATTCCTTTGCAAGCAGGTTCAGATTTGATTTTACAAAAAATGAATCGAAAATATACGATTAATGAATATCAAGAAATTCTTAGAAAAATTCGTGAAATTCGTCCAGATATTTCTATAACTACCGATTTAATTGTTGGTTTTCCAGGAGAAACGGAAGTGCTTTTTGAAGAAACGGTAGAAACCGTAAAAAAAATCAATTTTAGTAAAATTCATGTTTTTCCCTATTCAATAAGAGAAGGTACGGTTGCAAGTAAAATGCCTATGCAAGTTCAAGAATCAGTAAAACATGAGCGAAGCAAAAAAATCGTGTCTTTATCATCCGATTTAGAAAGTGCGTATGCCAAAAAGTTTATAAATCAAACTTTAGAAGTTTTAATTGAAAAAAGTGCTGAAAAAGAAAGTATTGGTACCACTTCGAATTATTTAAAAGTAAAAGTGGCTTCTTACTTTCCGAATAATTCTTTGGTGAAAGTAAAAATTGTTGCCTATGAAAACGGATGCTTGTATGGTGAAGCTCTCGTGTGTGAAGTATAAAAAAGTTTAATTTATACGAATTTTAAAAATCTGCAATATATAAAAAGCCTATTAAGAAATTTGGTTAGACAAATTTTCAAAATTGGCTCTTTTTTATTGCAAAATCTAGTAAATTGCCAATTTGACCTCTCTTTTTCTATTTGATATAACAGATTTGGAAAAGGAGAGTAAACAATTTTGAAATCAAAAATAACCGAGATTAATATGTTAAATGATGCGATGTTTAAAAGCGTCATAAGAAGTGAAGAAGCAAGACCCCTAGTCAATGAATTTTTGCATTATTTAACCAATATTCAAATGGAAAAATTAGAAGGGGCTACATTTATGGGTGGAGAAATACCGAAAAATCATATCGAAGAAAAAGGAAAAATTTCGGATGTCTTAATCAAAGTAGCAAATTCTCAAATTATCCTGCTATTGGAGATGAATCAGTACGAAACAAAAGAAATCTTTGAAAAAAATACAAGTTATGCCTATGCCATCAATACCATTCAAAATAAGAAGAAAGAAAAAAGAATACAAACCATCCTTATCAATTTTGATGCATTTAATCCATTTGAAACAAAGAAACCAGTATTATGTTTTAAAATGCGAGATGAAGATGGTCATGTAGAAACAGAACAACATTTATCCTACCATTTACTTCTTGAAAATAGTCAAGAAAATACCTATAATGTAACTAAGGAAATACTAGAGTTTATGGATTTCTTTAAAAGATATGAGAGCATTCAGGAATTAAAAATGAAGTATGAGGGAAAGGAAGGATTTAAAGGTATGGTCAAAAAAGTAGAAGATTTAACAGGCAATGGAGATTTCATTTTATACTATGATTTAGAAGAGAAACACAAAGAAGACAATGAAGGTTCTTA
>CALVUM010000031.1 GCA_944363605.1 uncultured Bacilli bacterium | reverse complement strand
CAATATTCATAAATTTCCTCCTTAATTTGCTTTAATTTTTAATTTATGCTATACTTAAGGAGTAATTTAATTATTTAAATTATTGATTTGACTTGTCTGATTTCCGGTCTGCAAGTCATTTTTTTGTGCCTCGATCGTGCTAGTCAAAAATGCAAAACCTAATACAAAAACCGCAAATCCAATCATTACTTTACTTTCTAAAATTTCTTTCATTTTAATACTTCCTTTCTATGTGATCATGATAAAAAACACTATCTGGTTTCATACCAAAAACATCTGCAATTTTAACCGCCATATCATAAGACAATCTTCTTGTTTGATTTTCTAGTTGACAATAAAACGGTTTACTGATTCCTAATTTTTCTGCCATATTCATCGTTGTCAACTTCTTTTTTTTACGCAGTTCTTTTAATTTCCAATACATTTAATTCACCTCCGTTTCATTTTTAATCAATGTCATTTCATCAAAATATTCTTTTCTTACTTTTCCGTTAAAGACTAATATATCTTTCCCTTGATTTTTTGCTCGTTCTTTCACTTTTTGATTAATATCTTTAATGATCTTATAAACTTTACTTTCTGAATATCCAGTCATTATTGCAATGTCTTTTGCGTCATAAAATAATTTCTCCATCCTTATCACCTCTTTCTGGATTAAAATATTGATTTTCCTTTATCTCTCCTTTACAACGTTTATGAAAAGAAGCTCAACAGATAATATGCGATTGCAATTCCAACAGGAATTCCAATTAACATTGATAGTATAAATTTGATAATTTCAGTCGTAATTATATGATTTAATAGAAAATCTTAAACACTATTCAAAATATTAACTATTTTTTTCAATTGTATATTCTCCGTTCTATTCTTCTTTTCATTCTTCATAAAACTTTGTCCAGCTGAAATTTAAGACATCAGCTATTTTTTTGGCTAATTCAGGTGATGGTCTTCTTTCTCCAGCTTCTATTCTTGCAATAGTCACTTGAGATACGTCGCATTTATTGGCCAAATCTTCTTGAGAAATTTTTTTAATTTTTCGTTTCTCGATTAACCATTCTCTTTTCAAATAATCACCGCCTTGCTTTTTAATACTTTTTGTAATATAATAAATAACGTTAAAGAGTTCTCTTTAAAAACGAAAGGATGTGTTGTTAAAGACCTTTATTAAAGATTTAATCAAGTCTTTAAATATAAAGATTTCTTTAATTTCAATAACGATTATTAAAAAGTAATTGTTGTTCCCGAAGTTTTAGAACTCTTTAGCGTTTCTTTTGAAATCAAGCTCTGTTTGGCGACTGGACTTGATTTCTTTTTTTGTCATTTTTAATTACCTTTTGTAATGACAATTTAATAATATCATACCTTTTTGTTATTGTCAACACTTTTTCTAATTTTTTTATTTACTTTCATTACGTTTTGTAATATAATTAGGTGGAAGGAGGGAAAACATGCCAATTATTGATGAATATAGAATGTTTGGAGATATATTCAAAGAATTAAGATTGGAAAAGAAATTATCTCAAGAGAAAATTGCTGAAGATTTAGAAATTTCTCAACCACTAATTGCCAAATGGGAAAGTCATCAATCTACCCCATCGCCCGAGATGCTTGATTATATAGCCGACTATTTTAATGTATCTGTCGATTATTTAATTGGCAGAAGCAAATATAGAAATTTAGAAGCTGAGAATAGCGAATTAGATAATGTTTTATTTAGCAAAGCTAAAGATTTAACAGACGAAGAAAAAAAGACTATTATAAATGTTATAAATGCGATAAAGAAAGAAGTAGATAAAGAATTAGATAAATAAGCACGAGCAGTATTAGTGCTTAATGAAAGGAAGTGTGATCGTGCTTATATCTTTATTAAATAAAGAAATTTCACAAGAAGAATACATGAGTTATTATAATATAAAACTAATTAAAACAGCTCTACCTCGCAGGATATATGGTTTTATATTCGGATATAGAAATCTTAATATGATTGTAATTAACAAAAATATTTCAAAGGAAAAAAGCAATACTACATTGCTCCATGAATTTGCACATCTAGAATTAAATCATCTAAGTAAAGTATGTTTAGATTTCAAAATTGAAGGAATAGAAGATGAAGCTGACAGATATATTGATTTTTTGTTAGGTAGGTGGCAATCATGAAATTTATACTTTTCTTTTTTATATTTTATTTTATAATGATCGCCATGATAATCGCAATGCCTCTTTTCCTATCGTTTGTTTGCATTGCAACAATAGTGTTCATACTATATAAAATATATGAAATATTCTATTTTAAAAGTGATAAATTTTTATCGATCAAAGAAGAAATAAAAGATTACATTTCTGATTGTAATGAATTAAATAGACACATTGAAGAATTAAAAAATACTTATGCAGAATTCAATCAAACAGACTACGGCAATGCTAATTTTATTGATAACAGTAGATATCAATATAAAAGAAAAGAATTAAGCAAATTTATAAAATCACAATACACATATAATTGTAGTTTAACCGTTTGCAGAAATGCACAGCAGCAGCCTTTTAAATATTTATGTAAATATTTCAATATATCAATTAATGAAGATACTCTAAACGAATTTGAAACAGTTTTTAATAACTTTTCAGCCGCAGAGCAAGGAAAAAAATTGATAAAAAACAAGAAATATGTAATATTGTCTGGAATTAACAATAGAATACCATTTCTAATTAGAACGTTTTCAAAAAAGAAATTAGATAAAAAATTAGGTTTTGAAGAGGTGGACTTTAAGACGGTTTATTTTCCGAAATACACATTTCGCTATATTAGTGGCGGGGGCAATAGTTCAATGAAAGTAGATATTTTGTTAGACTTGAACAACCTAGAAAGATTCATTAATTATTTATCAGAAAATATTAAATGGAGAAAAAGTGTGGCAGGGCAAAGAGCATTAATGACATCATCGTTGAGAGAAAAAATAAAAAAAAGAGATCATTTTACTTGTATGCAATGTGGCAATTCAATAGAAAAAGAGCCAAATCTTCTCTTAGAAATTGATCACATTGTCCCTGTCTCAAAAGGAGGATTAACAGCAGAAGACAACTTGCAAACTTTATGTTGGAAATGCAATAGGAAAAAAGGAAGCAAACTACAAGAAAACAATGTAAAAAAACAGATTAAAATTGCAAATGCAACGGAATGACGCCATGAAAAAAGAAAATAAGTTTAAAAATATAATAATTGCATTAATCACATTATGCTACATATTAGTTATCGGAGCTTTAATTTTAAATTATGAGGCCTATATGTTTAAAGAACAATGGATATATATAATAACAATTATTCTATTATGTATAGGTTTTTATAATTTTGTTAAAGCGAACAAACGAAGATGAAGCAAATAGATATATAAAAGAAAGACTCTTATAATAGAAACTAGATAAGTCAAGTTGATACAAAAAATGGTTAAAACACATATGTGTTTTAATAAAATAGAGGTGTAAAGGAGGTGTGAGTTAGAGATGAAAAAAATACTAAGTATAGGTTTATTAATATTAGCGATTTTGGGAAGTACTGGATGTCAAGAAACTGTATCTCAAGACGAAAACGGAAATACAAAAACAGAATTTTCTATTTCAGAAACTGCCATTGTTAATGATACAAAAATAAAAATAAACTCTGTTAAAAAGATAGAAACAGAATGTGCTTGGGAATATAATGGACAATGTCAAAGTTATACTGAACCTGATAACGATTATTTTTTGATTATTGATTTAACAATTGAAAACACTGGATCTGAAGAATTAGCAATATCTTCAATGATGAGTTTTGATTTAAAAGATTCTAGTGGTGAAAAAGGAAGTTATGCTTTATTAACAGAATCAATTACTAGCCAATTAGATGGTTCTGTAATGGCAGGCGATTTATTAAAAGGTCAAATTGCATATGATGTAAAAGAATCTGAAACATATAATTTTTATTATTTAG
This sequence comes from uncultured Bacilli bacterium, assembly GCA_944363605.1. Lineage (GTDB taxonomy): Bacteria > Bacillota_I > Bacilli_A > RF39 > UBA660 > Ventrenecus. The sequence goes on along the minus strand of CALVUM010000031.1, from coordinate 6,626 downwards.
ATAGTTTATTAGACGATCAAATTAAATTTATAATTAATCAATCAGATATACAATAAAAAAAGACCTACTGCTGGAACAGTAAGTCATTAAAATGTATCTAAATAATTCCCAACCAGGAAACTTTTTTAGATACTTCAATTATACTACATTTTAAAAGAAATTACAATAATTGGAGGCAAAAATATGGATAAACGATATTATGAAAAAACAAAATATCCAAACATTTATAAACATAAGAAAAAAGGAACATATATTGTTGATATGACGGTTGGTTATGATCATGACGGAAATCGCGTAAGAACAACTGTAAAAGATTTCACAACCGAAAAAGAAGCATTAAAATTCCAAGCAAAATCAAAATTAAATCATAATGTTGCAATAAAAAAACGTAATAATTTTACAATTGAAGAAGGATATAAAAAATATAGGGATTATTGCATTAACGTTAAACATCACGAATATAAAACTATGAAAAAAAAAGATTATTCTTTTAACAACCACATTATTCCTAATTTTGGAAATAGGATCGTGCAAAAATGCGACAAAGAAACAGCCATAGAGCTTCATAAATACTTAGATACGACTAATCTATCCAGCAGAACAAAAAACGACATACACAAGCATTTAAGTGCGTTTTTTAACTGGTGTGTAAAAGAAGAATATATGAATTCTAATCCTTGTTCAAAAGTCGACAATTACAAATATGAAAAAGGTAATTACAATATAATCGATTCTGAGCAATTTAAAACAATTATTAATTATATAAACAAAAAGATTGATACTTTTAAAGAAAATAAAAATGAAAGCATAATCAAACAATTACAAATTCTATTTATGTGTAGAACAGTTCTTATTTTGACATTCATTGGATCATTAAGACTAGAAGAATTTCTCGGTTTGAAAATTAAAAACATTAATAATATAGTAAAAATAAATTCTGCAATTGTGTTTCAAACAGGAAAGGGATACATAGAGAAAACCACAAAAACAGACAAAATAAGAGAACTATTGTTTTCAGACAATATATTATCATATATCAACGAATATAAAAATTTCATGGAAGAAAACTACATGTTTCATTACGACCAAAACGATTACTTATTTATTAATCCTGACACAAAAAAAGTATTTAGTGAAAATACAATTCGAAAACATGTTTATAAGTTATTAGATGATTCAATTGGCTTTCATGTTAAACTACATGAATTACGACATTCGTCTGCAACAGAAATGTACAACTCAGGTAACTTCGAAGAATACGACATTTCTAAATGGCTAGGTCACTCTAGCGTAAACACTACAAGAGAAATTTATGTACATTTTACGAATAAAAGAAAACAGAGATTTGAGACGTATATGGACAATATTTTTGACGACAAAAAATAGATTTTTTACTCCATTTTTACTCCCAAATTTTGAAAAAGTATAAAAAATATATAAAAAACGCATAAAAAACTATTGAAAATCATATAAAATAATGATAAAATGAATAAGTAATCGCCTTAGGGCGCACCATTTAGATATTTAAGCCATAATGACTTTTATATATCGGGAAATAGCACAACTTGGTAGTGCACTTGGTTTGGGACCAAGGGGTTGCAGGTTCAAATCCTGTTTTCCCGACCATTTAGTTTATAAACCCTTGTATATCAAGGGTTTTTATTACAGATGTCGTAAAAAGCAAAGTTCATAAAATAATCATCATTTATTATAGTGAGGTAAAAAATATGCGATACGAAAATAATCAATTTATCATTTTTTATAATTTCGATGATAAAAATATTCAGCAATTAATTACTACACTAGAATCCAAATCTAAAGGAATTATGAATTTTTTCGGTTTGGAGCATATTAGTAGAAAAGTTATTATCAAGATTTATTATTCAATCGATGATTACAAAAAACATTTAATACCTTATCTTGAGGAAATGGGCGAAACTTATCATGATTGGATGATAGCTGATACAATGGACAACAACATTAATATGTTAGAATTAAGTCTCTGCCGTCAATTGAATTCTCATAAAAATGAAACTATTCAAGATCAAATGGAGACTATTTTACATGAATTTACTCATATATGTCATCATGAATTATTAGGAGAAAATAATTCCCATGGTCATATATGGTTTTCAGAAGCGTTAGCAACTAATTTATCAGGGCAGGATTATAGTATAAAGAAAATCACCTGCACTTATGATGAATTAAAAAATGATTTTAATAACACTTCTAACAATTATTCAACTGCATATTTAATGGGAAAATATATGTTAGAAAACTATGGAAAAGATTTTGTATTAAATCTTATTAAAAATTGGCAATTATTAAATGAATTTGCTCCAAAATTATTTGAAGAAACCAAAACATTTTATAATCAAATTAATACAAAAAAGAAATAGCAGATAAAACTATTTCTTTTTTATATAACTATATTTGTTATGACAATTTCAGCCAAGGTATATAAAATATTTTAAAAAAAGATTATAACCAAATAAACTTTACTATGTAGATAAAATTTCACAATCCTATAAATTTACGATATTGATAGATAACGATGTTATTTTTTTCATATAATGCTACAGAGGTGAAGAAATGAATTTTTATATAATTAAAGCCGGTGATACTCTTTATCAAGTTGCACAAAAACTTGGTATTCCATTAGAACAATTAATCAAAGATAATCAACTTAATCTTGATAATCCTGTCACAATTGGTCAGGCTCTTGTCATAAAGCCGCCAAAGAATAAAATTCTTGTAAACGGATATGCTTATCCAAATATAAATCAAAATGTTCTAAATCAAACATTACCCTATTTATCTTATCTTAGTATCTTTAGTTATCAAATTAAAAGCGATGGTAATCTGGAAGAAATCGAAGACGAAGCAATAATTGAACAAGCCTTAAAAAGCCAAGTAGCTTCCATGATGGTAATCACCAATATCGGAGAAAATTCTTTTGATAGTGAGTTAGTGCATCAAATTTTTATTGATGAAAATGCTAAGCAAAATCTTCTCAAAAATTGTCTATCGATCATACAAGAAAAAAATTATTATGGAATCGATATCGATTTTGAATATATCTATCCAAGCGATCGCGAACTATATAATCAATTCATAGAAACGGCAACATCCTTTTTTCATAACTACGGAATTACAGTAACAACTGCTCTAGCTCCTAAATTATTTGAAAACCAATCTGGGTTACTATATGAAGCACATGATTATGAATTTCATGGCAAAACTGTCGATCATATTATTTTAATGACTTATGAATGGGGATATACCTATGGCCCACCTATGGCAGTGGCTCCAATCAATCAAATAAAACGTGTCTTAGAATATGCCGTTACGGTAATTCCAAGTCAAAAAATTCTAATGGGAATTCCAAATTATGGATACGATTGGACTCTCCCTTATGAACCTGGAACAAAAGCACGATCCCTTTCAAATACCGAAGCTGTTATATTAGCACAAAAATACAATGCTACCATTGAATATGATAAAGTTTCACAAGCACCATATTTCTATTATACAGATGAAAATGATAAAGCTCATGTTGTATGGTTTGAAGATGCTAGAAGCATTGATGCGAAATTAAATTTAGTCTCGGAATACCACTTAGGAGGTATCAGTTATTGGAATATCAATTCTTTCTTTTCCGGGAATTGGTTAGTTGTAACAGATCACTTCGAAATCGAAAAATTGATATCTTAATATATATAAATACAAAAGAATCATTCATTCGAATGATTTTCTTTTACAATATCCGCATATTTTCCCGATGTCGCTAAAATTAAATCATCTGGTTTCAGTTCAATTTGTGAACCAAGCCTTCCCCCACTAATCATCATAAAAGAAAGCGTTGAGGCTTCTTTTTCAATAATCGTAGGAAATTTCTTTTTCATAGCTAGTGGTGTACATCCTCCCCTTACATATCCAGTTACATGATTAATATCTTTCACATGAATCATTTCTAGGCCTTTTTCTCCTACAGTACGAGCTGCTTTCTTTAAATCCAACTCTCGATCGACAGGCAATACAAACACATAATATTGTTTACTTTTACTGACCGTAACTAACGTCTTATATGCATGATCAAGAGGAATACCTAATAAATGAGCAGTGGTAATGCCATCGATAAATTCTTCACATTCATAAGTATGACTTCGATAAGGAATCTTCTTATTATCTAAATATCTCATAGCATTTGTTTTGATTTCATTTTCTTTTTTCACAGTCTACACCTCTACTTAACAAATGGTAATTCTTCTAATGAATATTTTGGTTCTGGTTGAAACACACGATATAAAAAAGCTTTTGTTGGAGCTAAAAACTCTCTAAAATATGCAAATGGATTCGATGTATAACTTCCTAAATCACTTTCGATTACCACGGCCTCTAGACCTACTGTACGAGCTAGATATGCGCTTCGTGCCGCATACATTTTCTGAGTCGTAATAATAGCTTTCTTACCTTTAAAAAACAATACACTACGATACATCGTTTGATAAGTATTCTTTCCGCCATAATCCTTATAAATAATGTCAGCAGGTATCCCATTCTTAACCAAATAATTTTTCATGACATCTGCTTCTTCCCTATGTTCTTCATTTTGATTACCACCGCTTACAACAATCGTATTTGCAACACCATTTTGATACAACTTGATTGCCATATCCAATCGTTTCTGAAGATATAAAGAAGGTTCCTCTCCTATAATTTGAGCTCCAGGAACAATAATATAATCGATATCTACCAATTTTTCGATTTCTTCCTCCGTATAAATAAAATCTCTCATCGAAACTTCCATATATATTTTAATTCCTGCTCCTGCCAATATGCTAATACAACCTAAAATAACAAGAATTAAAAAACTTTTATAAAAAAATCTCCGAAATCGTTTCATTTATGATTCACCTAGAATTATTATATCATATTTTATCCATACTAAGATTGGTGAACATATGGAAACATTACTTGTTATTTTAATCAGCAATTCCCTACTCATATTACTTGTTTTATGTATAGAGAAAAGACATAGTGAAATCGCACTTGCATGGATTCTTCTTCTTCTCTTTTTTCCTATTCTAGGATTCCTACTATATCTTATGTTTGGAACTACTTACAAATTTAAATTATTATCCAAAACATATTCGATAAAAAAAATCGAAAAAGAAGAAGAAGCCAAATATCACAGAAACAAAAACCATACTATTAAACTTCCAACTAATTATTACAATATGCGTATCTTAAATGAACAACATTTGTTAAATGAACTGACAGAAGGAAACAAAGTAGAACTCTTAATCGATGGAGAAGAAAAATTCTCGAGCTTATGGAAAGATATCGAAAAATCCAAAGAAGCAATTTATATGGAATATTTTATTTTCAAGACAAAAGATGAAATTGGAAAACAATTATTAAATCTGTTAGAAAAAAAATTAAAAGAGGGAGTCGAAGTAAAAATCATATATGATCGATTAGGAAACTTGAAAACACGGAACAAAGATTTCAAACAAATCAAAAAGTTAGGTGGTAAAGTGTCGCCTTATTTACCATCTATTATTTTTACTATCTTTTCGCTTAACTTTCGTTTACATCGTAAATTAGTAATCATCGATCATAAAATCGCATATACTGGTGGTATCAATATTGGTGATGACTATCTAGGAAAAGATAAGCGAGTCCATCCTTGGCGAGATACCAGTATCCGTATCACAGGTCCTAGTGTAGCAAACTACGAATTACGTTTTTTCTATGATTGGTACTATCTCAATCAAAAGGAAGAGCTTCCTTCATTACCAATTCATCCTGCTAAAACTGGAACGACCAAATTACAACTTATTTCTAGTGGACCTGATAGTTATCATGAATATGTCAAAAATAGTTATTTGAAAATACTAGCGATAGCAAAGAATTATCTCTACATTGAAACTCCTTATTTTATACCAGATGAAAGTTTTATTAATATGATAAAAATTGCAAAACTATCAGGTGTAGATATTAAAATTATTGTTCCTGGAGTTCCCGATAAACAATTTGTATATGAAATTACACTATCTTATTTAGAAGAATTAATTGAATCAGGAATTGAAGTATATACTTACCGTGGCTTTATTCATTCAAAAGTAATAATCAGCGACGATTATATTACTTCCATCGGCAGTTGTAATGTCGATAGTAGATCGTTTCTTCTCAATTATGAACTAAATACTTTAATCTATGAAAAAGAATTTACTGAACTAAATAAAAAACAATTTTTTGAGGATCTAGCCAATTCTGATCCACTAACATTAGAAAAAATCGAAAAACGTTCCTTTTTCTCTAAAATCTATCAATCTTTATGTCGACTTTTAGCACCATTATCCTAAAAAGATAAGAAAATGTTAAAAAAATAGTTGATTTCACAAAAAAAATATGATATTATGAATATGCGTTTGTGAAATAAAACTGTTTGGGGAATTAGCTCAGCTGGCTAGAGCATCTGCCTTGCACGCAGGGGGTCAAGGGTTCGAATCCCTTATTCTCCACCAAAATGATAGTTAAGCCCTTATTTTTTCAAGGGTTTTTATTTTACAATATCATTGTTATATCATTGTTTTTCAAAAAAAAATTCTAGGAGCTAC
>CALVUM010000030.1 GCA_944363605.1 uncultured Bacilli bacterium | reverse complement strand
AATTTAGAACATATTCCTATAGAAAAATTAGATATGAATTTTTTTCTTACAAAAAAATAGGCATACTCTTCTTGCCTATTTTTTATAATTCGAATATCCAATTCGAATATCCGAATTTAAATTAACCTAAAAAAGCTATGACAAGCATAACTTTTATTTTTGTTCTTCTTTTTCCATTAACTTTCGAACTTGACTCATAAACCAAATTTTCTCAACAGATAATGTACTCGTTTCAACTAAATGAATTCTTAAAATAAGTTTTATTCGATTTAAAAGATTTTGGATATTATCAATTGATAAATCCATTTCATCGATTTTAATTCCATTTAAACGATATTTATTTACTATAGTTTTTGGAATATTTGTTTCATCAAACACTAACATTCCCGAAACAATGACATTACTAGGATTCTTTGCAAATAAATCAAATGATTCATTATATCTTTTAATGTCATCGTAAGTAGTTAAATGAAAGGCTTTCTGTAAAGCTTTTTTCTTAAAATAATCAAAACTACTATATAAATGTAAAACATCTAAAACCGTTAACGTAGGATTTAAAATATCTAAAACTTTTTCTTTAAAATATTCTTCATCATATTTAGCATAAAGTTCATATAATTCTTTGGCTTTTACTACAGATTTCGCTTTTAATTGTTTAATTTCCATTTCATTTTTAAAATCAAAAAACGGATTTTTCGTTCCAGAAATTTTTCGATTCAATTTTTCTAATTCCTGTTCACCATTTTCTATTTTATTTAAAACTTCTTTTAAACCGCTAATTTCTCCTTTTTTGGGTTCAGGTTTAGGAAGTTCTGTAACAGCCTTTTGATATTCGTTTTTAAAAGCAGTAATAAGAGGCTCAAATTCCATATATTTACTATATTCTAAAACATTTGCTTCCAACTTTTCTAAAACAGTACAAACTTTTCCCATTGCTTCTATATCTGAAAATAAAACCGTTTCAGGCACTAATGCCTCATAAGCAGCACTCCGTACTTTACTTTCTTGTAATAAAGTAGAAATATCGACCTCTCCTTTTTCACATCCTAAAACAAGATCGTGAACATTTTCTTTCGAAGCAACTTGATAACTTTGATAAGCACTTTTAATTTTTTCTACACAATCCAAATAATTCGTTACTTGCTCTTTTTCCATCCATTCTTTTTGAACTTTTTCTATATAACTTTCAAATTTTTTAGCATTCTTTCGGATAAGTTTTCGAAAATTCAGTTCAATATGTGCAATTATGTCTGGGTTCACCCAATAAATTTGCTCAAAAACCTCAGACAATTTTTCATGACCTTCAATTTTCTTGCTCCGAACATCTAAAAAAGAAGCCATATATTCTTTTACATAACAAGTATAATCAAAATCCTCTTGACTTAAAGAAATACCTGCAATTTGAAACTTATCTAAAAAACCATTAATAAGCTCATTTAATGAAGTAAAATTAAATGTATTATAATTGCTAAGTTGAAACAAAAGTTCATCAAAACCCATTTTTTCAAAATAGGTATTTGTTGGATTTAAAAGGAACTTCACATGTTCTAAGGCATCTACATGACTAGTTAATGAATCTACAGATGTTTTTTCTTCATTTTTCACTTCAAAAGAACGGCTTTTAGCCAACAAATAATTTTTTAAATTTGTTTTATAATCCGTATATTTTTTTACATATTCCTCGACCGTTGCATTATACTTTTTTACATGAGTTTTTGTTTTTGTCGGTAAAGTTGCTAAGACACTCGTTTTTGTTTCAATATCTTTAAGAATAAAATCCAAAAAATTATTCATGAGCATCTCCCTTCTCTTCACCAATTTTCTTACTTTCTAAAAACTCTAAAAATTCTGCAACTTTTTGATAAACCGTAATTAACTCCTGTAAACTAAGAAGTGATAAATCAAAATCCACTTTTTTTTCATTATTTTTCATAGTATCACCTTTTTCCCTCATTCTTTTATTCATCAAAAGTATTATATCCTAAAGTATCTTTTGTAAAGTTTATTGAAACTGTTAATTCTGCTCCTTCAGACTCTGTTTCTAAACTATCAATATCTTGTCCTTCAATCCACAAATAAACCCGTGTTTTAGTAATCCCATCTGGAACTTGAAAAAGTGGTTCATCTAAATTTTCTTCAGTAATAGTATTTTGTAAACTAAAGTAATTTAAATCTAAATTCTCTGAACCAGATACAGTATTTTTTACATATATTGGTCCACCTGCTCTTTGAAAAGCATAAGTGGAAAAACGCTCGCCATTTACTAAATTCACGCCATATTTACTTGCCCTTTCAATAGACAAATTTGTATGATTTCGGCTATTTGGCTCATAAATTATAGATTCACATTGTCCATTACAAGAAATGTTTTGAACAACATTAGCTGGTGAGTTATTACTGGTACTGCCAATTCGTACTATTCCAAAACGTACGGAATTCCCAAGTCCTTGCATTTCTTCAGAAGCATCCGCATTCATAATAAAAGAAGAACTATAATCTAAATAAAGATTATCACTTACAGGCGAACCGGTAATGTTTTGAAAAAATAAATCAAAGGCAATATAATAAGCATACTCTTTAGGTTCTGTTTCTACAATTTGCTCCGTTGTTACAAAACCATTCTCGCGATTTTGATCTCTTTTGTAATACAAAACTCCATTGCTCGCGAACATATTAAACTCTGGACTATTAGAATCTGTAATTCCATTAGAAGAGACAGGTGTAAGACCATTAGTTGCCCATTGATTTGTATGATTAGGATAAGTTGCCCGTAAATCACGAATTACTGTATTTAAATTAATTTCTACAGAACTATCGAAATTTATTCCATCTAAAGAAATGAAAAGTCCACTTGTTCGATCTACTACAACATTAAACGTACGCACTTGAACATTTAAACTTGATGAGAACCAAGCATAAGTTGAAAAAATAAACAATAATCCAAAAAGTACAATTAACGCAATAGTCAGTTTAAAGTTTTTTTTATCTCTAAACCTTTCTTTAGTTTGGGTATTTTTCTTAGAACCTATACTTTTTTTCTTTGCGGTATTCTTTGTAATATTTCTCACCCCTTTAATGGATTAAAAGAAAGAGTAAGGAAACTTTCTTGCCTTACTCCTCTTTTTTTACTAAGGCGTTTGTTTAGCAATTGTCCAAGTATCATTACCATCAACTAATGAATAAGTTGCTGTATAAGTTGTTCCATCATCTGTAAATGTAAAGTTATTTTTAAATTCAGCTGGAATAACAAAGTAATGAGTATCTGCGTTATAAGTGATTCCTGAATCTGGTGTTGTAACTACTACATCTCCAACAGCATTATAATAAGTCATGCCTTCAGTAATATCTGTAGATGGACCTTCATGGTTAACATCATTTTCAGTAAATCTTTCTTTCGTGAATCCAAAATTAACAGAAATCTTTGCTCCTAATTGAGCGAAGTCATAATTATCAATATCTTGACCTTCTAAGAAAACATATACACGTACTTTCGTAATACTATTAGGCGCTAATGTCATAAATTGTGGACGATCTATTCCTGTTAAAGCTTTCATTGTATCTGTAAAGTATGGATATTCAACTAATTTATAGCCATCTCTAGCATCCTCTTCAGCAGCAATATAAGTAGCATAATCAATTGTATTTTTTGCATAAGTATTATAAGCTGTTCCGTCATAAATATTAACGTTGTCTCCAACAATGATTTCACGACTTATTGCATAAGTAGCAGAAGCAGTTCCGTTTGTAATAGCATTACATGTTGTCGTATCTTCAGCATCTTCAGCACGATCTGCATAAGACGCGTCTGCATTTACATCATCACTTGTTCTCTTATCGCAAGCTGTGTTATACCAATTTATAGCATTTTGAACGTGTGCTTTATCATTTGGCTCCCAAATTTGAGCACTACGACAAATACCCGTTACTTGAACTTGATCATCAGTAGCAGCTACATCAGAACAAGTAATCTTTGTAATATTTGAAACATTTTCTGTATTAGCTTCAACACGTCCGATTTGTGCAAAAGCAACCCGAATAGAGTTTTCAATTCCTGTGTTAGGAACTCCGCCAGCTTCTGCAACAGTTACAGAAGAATTTGTAGTTAAATAAATTGCTTCTTCATTTAATGGATTATTTTCTACATAATATTCTTCGCCAGATAAATTTTTAATAAATAAATCAAATGCTACGTAACCGTCACCTTCAATATATTCATTAGTATCTGCAACTTTGTTTGTATAGTTATTTACTTGACTAGCAAGTAATCGGTAACCACCTTTAGTTGCAGTTAAACTACCTTTTTCATAAAGTTTCATTCTTGATGAAGTTTTATCCATATCTCCAACACTACTCATTGGAATTAATTCAACATCAGCAAGTTTATTCGCGTTATTAGCATATTGTGGTGCATTAGCAACATCAAGATTATATGTCCAACTCTCACCATCCATGGATAAGTATAGACCTTCAGTTGATGCAATATTAATATCGAAACTAGAAACGTTAACAGTTCTCATTCCAATAAACCATGCATACGTTGAAGCTGCTAAAACGATTCCACACAATAAACAAATAACCACTAAATTTCTTATTTTCTTACTATGTTTTTCATTGTGTTTTTTCATTTTTTACCCTTTCTATATTTTAATCTATATCATTAAATGTCCAAGTGTCAACACTCTTAGTTGCTAATACTCTCTTATCGCCATCTTTAAATGAGAATGTTGTAATCCAACTTGGAATACTGAAATTACCATCAGCATAAGTTACATAGCTATCAGAAATAAATTCAACTGTATCTTCTGCTGAATATGCTTGTGTAGCTATATCTTTTTGAACATCATCTGGAAGTTCTGGTCCTTCATAATCAATATCTTCACCATAGAATCTTTCTTTCGTAAATCCGAAATTAACTGAAATTTGACGTCCTAATTGAGCAAAATCATAATTATCAACATCTTGACCTTCAAGCCAGATATATACACGTACTTTCGTAATACTATTAGGCGCTAAACGAATAAATTCAGGACGAGCTGTACTTTGTAAATTTTTTTCTGAATCCGTAAATGTATCAACACCAACTAATTTACCAGCAGCTGCCTCACTAGCAATTGAACCTGTATATCCATTGTATTCAATTCCATCGTAATTATCTACGTTATTTGTATAATCAATAACTCCACTAACAGCATAAGTTTTAGAATATGTACCATTAACTACTGCATTACATGCTTCAGCTGTATAAGCATCATCCGCAGTTAAAGTAGCCCCTGTTCTTTTCTTACAAGCCGTATTATACCAATTAATTGCATTATCTACGTGTTGTGTATCATTTGGTTCCCAAATAGTTGCATCACGATCATCACAAATACCTAAAACAGCTCCTTCATCTGTACAGGTAATTCCTGTAATATCTCCCTCAGCTACATCAGATTTTACACGACCAACTTGCATGAAAGCAACACGTACTGAATTTTCAATACCGGTTTTTTCTTTATCAGCTCCAGCTCCTGAAACTTTAACAGAAGAACCAGGTGTTAGATAAATTGCCTCTTCATTTAAGAAATCAACTTCTTCATAATATTCATTTCCTGACATGTTACGAATGAATAAATCAAAAGCAACATAACCATCAGCTTCGCCACCATCAGCTTCGCCATTTTTAACTTGACTAGCCATTAAACGGTATCCGCCATCAGATGCAGTAAAGCTTCCTTTTTCAAATAAAATCATTCTTGATGCGGCAGTGTCAATTTTTCCAATACTACTCATTGGAATTAAACCATCTTCGCCACCCCAGCTATTTGTATTGCCAGTATAAGCAGCAGTATTATAGTTTTCGCCATTAATTGTTAAATTTTCTGTCCATGTTTTTCCATCGATTGAAAGCATTAAACTCTCAGTTGTAGCAATACTAACATCAAAACTAGAAACATTAACAGTTCGCATTCCAATGAACCATGCATAAGTAGATGCGCCTAAAATAAAAGTACAAACTACTACAGCTAAAATAAGCATTCTAAGTCTTTTTTCATGCTTATTATTTCTTTTTGTCATTCTTTACCTCTTCCCTTCTTAGTTTTCTTCGACATATTCTGAATTGAATCTCAATCGGACTTTGAATTCGCCACCTAAAATATCGTCCGTACAATCTTGGTCACTGCCTTCTATCCATATTACCAAAGTGAACTTATCAATACTTCCAGGCATTGAATTTTCGATGTGCATTCGCCCTGCCAAAGTTTCACTTAGAAAAGCTGTTGTATTAGATTCTGCTTCACCATTTGCCTTTCCCTTAGCAAAAGTAACATACTCATCATTTCGATAGATTCGAATTCGAACAGCATCATCGACGTTTCTTGTAACGTCTTCGATATACACTTCACTCCAATAGTCCCGAATCTCCTCACCTATATTCTCAACATAAAAAGTATAAGCCAAATAACTCTTGCCATTATGACTTCCTCCACCATATTCCGTAATATCTTCTGGAAGCCAGTACTGCGAGATATTATCAAATGTACTAGGAGCTTCTGCATAAAGCGTTGGCCTATATTCTTTATTTAAAGGATCATCATACATGATGAGACCTCTATCGAAGTACAAGTTTTTATCTAGCGTGATGCTAAAATTTCCACGATTATAAACAATACCGACAATCATATAGAACAAAAGAAGTAAAAATAAAAGAAGAACAATTAATATAAGAAAGATTTTTCTTAATCGTTTTTCTCGTAATACTTTTTTTGAAGTAATCCTTACTTTGTCTTGCATCTTCCCTATCCCTTCTTACTCCTTACAACCATAAATAAACATAAGCCGCCCTCGGATATTCTTTACAATACACTAACATTATAAAATTTCTAAAAATTCTTGTCAACGAAAAAGTCGAAAAATGTCGAAAAATTCTAAATACAAAAATTTAATTTTTTTAAACAAAAAGTACTAAAAATTTAAAATAAAAAATTTTCCAAATACAAATAGATATTACATTATGTTTAGATTCAGCCAAAAATGAAAATGGGACAATTCCGATACATAATTTCTTTAAATTACACTATGTTAAGATTCAAACGCTGAAAAAATAGTTGATGATATGTATCAAAAAAGACTTTAAATTACACTATGTTAAAATTCAAACTTTTCTAAAATAATTTAAATATATTCTTTTTGCGTGCTTTAAATTACACTATGTTAAGATTCAAACTGTAGTTGATTTTAGCGCTTTCATTACTGCTTTAACCTTTAAATTACACTATGTTAAGATTCAAACGAGTTTGAATGGTTGTCTAAAGTACCTAATTCATTACTTTAAATTACACTATGTTAAGATTAAAACTTTCGCAAGTGTTGCGGGAACTAAAATTCAAGCAGCTTTAAATTACACTATGTTAAGATTCAAACTCTAAAGTGTTTATAATATCAATTTCCATAAGCCCCTTTAAATTACACTATGTTAAGATTCAAACTTATTATAAATACCCTACGCAGATTGATGCCGATACAGCTTTAAATTACACTATGTTAAGATTCAAACCTAGACAAAGAGCTTGCGAAGAAATCAATAAAAAAACTTTAAATTACACTATGTTAAGATTCAAACTTCTATATTGCATTTTGATATCGTTTTTGTGAGAACCTTTAAATTACACTATGTTAAGATTCAAACCTGTTGAATTTATGGTTGAATTGGTTAATTTAATGCCTTTAAATTACACTATGTTAAAATTCAAACCGAAAATTCATAACATTTCAATGAATTTTCATCTAAAATATATCATAGAACCACATAATTTTCTACAAAATCCTATAATCTTTTTCACAAACATCTGTCGATCTCCAGTACTTTTTGCAAGATTAACGGTCGACAGACTAAATAAACTGATAATCATCATTCCTTTGCTCAGTAATATAAACCTTATCTAACCAACGACTATTATTAGATTTAAAAACGATACATGAGTCCAAATCCTTACGAAATATCTTTTCTAACTTAAATTTAAGTGTAAACAATTGACTTTTAGATAGCTCTCCCTCAAAAACAGAATTTTGTACATGATACAAATATTTCTTGCATTCCTTATAAACCAATCGCCAAACTTTCTGATAATCTCCAACTTGTTTAATATCATAAATTAAAACAACATACATACTACCACCAAATCTTAAACCCTTTATAAGGTTCATCTTCAATAAAATATTTAATCAGTTTATAAAGTTCTAACTTAATAAGATGCTCATAGCTTACCTTTCTTTTAATACTTCGATGTTGTATTGTCCTTGATAAACACTCCCCCAATTCCTGAAGTACCCTTTTTCGAGCTGAATCTTTTAACTTCAAAAAGTTTGAATCACTCTCAAAATCTGCTTCTGAAATTATATTTCGATTCAGTAAAGAAAAAATTGTTCTATCCACTATCAAAGGTTTAAATATTTCCGATACATCCAAAGCTAAACTAAACCGTCGATCAGAAGGCTCATGCAAATAACTAACAGTAGGATTTAATTGAGTTTGATAAATTTGACTCAAATTTTTCGTATAAATGATCGTATTTAAAAAAGAAATTAAAGAATTAATCATATTATCAGGAGGTCTTTTCACTCTCTTATCAAAATCAATATCTTGATTAATAATAATACTCCAAGACTCATAATAAACCTTTCGAATATTACCTTCAACTCCCATTAATTCTTCAATAGAATTAGTTTCCGAAATTTGCTTTCGAAACTCTTCTATACGTTCAATATAATCCTGTAAATCCTTTCCTCGATTTTGATAATATTTCAAATTCCGAAGAATATTATAACTAGCCGACACTATAAACTCTTTGGCAATAACCAAACGCTTAGACAAATCAATATAGTTTTCCACTTGTTTCACTAACAATTTACCTGAAACATACTTTTCTTTAGGATAAAATGTCCCTGAATAATAACCATAATAATTGTACATGTGAATTAAAATCCCATATTGTGAAACAAAATCAAATAGTTTTGAATTATAAGTCACATTCCCAAAAATATGTAAATCCTTAATTCTTTCTACAGGTATATTTTTTTTAACTAAATCTTCACTAGTTAAAGTAATTGAATCATTTCTTCTCTTTAGTTCTCCACTACTAAAAATATAATAAGACTTTTCATTCTTCTACAAAACAAAATTCATAATAAGCACACTTACTACAAATCTTTTTCCTCTCTACCTTAGGAATTGAACCACTTAGCACCTTTGATACTTCTATCAGTTTATTCTCAATAAAAGCTACATCATCAGGTTCCAAAATTATTTCTTCTGTAATTCGTTCCTCAGGAATTTTAAGTACACCTTTCACATTAGAAAAACCCTTTTTTTCTAAAACATATAAATAGTACTTTAATTGAAGCAAAGCAAATTCCCTAGAATGAGAACTTTTTTTCACTTCAAAAACAACACCATCTTTAAAAAAATCAATATTTATGCCATCAATTAAAACATTCTTTTTTTCTCGCAAATAATAATTTTCTTCTATTTCTTTACCGATTTTTACATTCTCATTAAAGTTTTCAAATTGGATATGATTACAATATAGCCATAATTTTCTAGGACACATCACACTATAAGAAAAAGCCAAGCCCCCTAAATCAAAATTGATTGTTGTATTCTTCATAAACGACACCTAACTTTTCATCATACAAAACTCGAGCCCGACTAAGTCCAGGCAATAATTCGTTCTTATCAATAAATTGTTTATAGTAAGAAGGAACAGCAACCGAATAATCCAAAATTTTGTTTTTAATTTTTAGTTTATCTAATCCTTTTGCTTGATTATATTGTTGCATCAAATCTTGAAACAAATTAATATTTTCCTCATAAACAGGCTCCGGAATTACAGTGTAACTGGTAATATCTCTAAATAGATTATCTGCTTCCATTTTCGAATACTCACCTGGATAACTATTTTCTAACAAGTAGATTTTCTTATCTAAGTCATTCAAATATGTAGTTCCTTTTAAAGCTTCACGATTGTAAATGTTTTGGATAATCCTATATTTTATTTTCTCTGTTAAAAAACTATCCGAATACTTCATTAATTCCTCTAACGAGCTTAAATAAATATCTTCATCATAAATTCCTTTAGTACTTCCTTTTTTTCGTAATCCAACTTTCGAATCATAAATATAGACATTAGGCTTATCCCCTTCATAATTGCGTTTACGATAACATCTTCCCATTCGCTGAAACAAATTATCAATATGAGCCATATCGGTATGCAAAATATCAAAATCAATATCCAAACTTGCTTCTACAACCTGTGTTGTTACCCATATGCCAATTCCATCAAAATTGCAAATGTCATTTTCAAGCCGAAATCGATCCTTTTTAATAAAACGACTATGAAGTAAATAAACATTCTCTATTTGTTCTCGTAAAATTTGATAGACTTCTTGAGCTCTTTTTACTGTGTTACAAATCACTAAAACTTTATGATTTAAAGCTTGTTCTACAATAAGCGAATACTGAAAATCATCCGGAACAACCAAAATATAATGTCGTTTCTCAGCTGATACTTCTAAAAAAGGCGCTGGTTTTTCATAATTTTCTGCCCCAACGAAACGATCTAAATATTCTAAAAAAAGAGGTGGCAAAGTAGCCGTTGTAATCAAAAACTTTCCACCTTGCTTAACAAGATATCCAAGACCAACCAGTAAACAAGCCAAAATCGTCGAAGAATACATTTGAATTTCATCAATAACAACCTTCGCATAAGTTAAAGTTGCAAATAAAATTTCATGGCCAAGAGCTTTAAAAGTAAATTTGAACAACTGATCTACTGTGGTAATAGTAAGCGGATATCCTAAATTTTTAGTAATTTCAAAGCGACCCTCAAGCCCTTCTTCCATAAGAATATCTAAAGCACTTGAATGAAGTAATGAAACTTCATCATAGCCATATAATTCCCTAGCTCTCTTATAAATTGCATTCGATGCAACTTTTAAAGGTAACGTATAAAAGCCCTTCTCCTTGCCAAGCCAAAGAAAAGAACCTTCCGTTTTTCCTGAACCTGTCGGCGCTACTGCGACAATATTCTTATCTTGATTCTCTTCTAAATACTTCTGAAATACCCGTAATGTAGGTATTTTTTCATGAATGTTTTGTAAAAATATCTCTCTACTTTCTCGATGATAAATCTCGGTAACCTCGACATGCGCACTAGCAGCATAATCACACTTTTGTAAAAGTCCTTTTAACTTAGCATAACCTGTCCAATCAAAATTACTTCGAGCAGAGACATTAGGATACATAAATAAAACCCTACCCAAATAACCTTGCCAAGTTAAATCTGTATGAAAACACTTTTTAATATTCTCTTTTAAATATTTTTCAAAATACTCAACATTTAGTATAGCCTGTTTAAAATCTCTAGTATGATGATAAAACACAGCCGTGACTAAATTATTAATATCTGTCTTATCAAAATCACAACTCAATTTTCCAAAATCCAAAAAAAGAGGACTTAAAAAATTGTGATAAACCTCGCCATTTATTTGTTTTTTATGCTCTCTTATCTTTTGTTGAAATAAAGCATTAACTTTACCATAATCATGAACTTCACAAGCAAGCAAAAGAAGAGTCTTTTCTTTATCCGTGAAACAATGTCCGTAAATATGAATAAGCTCTGAAGCTTTCTCTAAAACATTATTTGTATGCACACGTAAAGACTCATCTTCCTTCGCTAAAAAAGTATCATCATAAATTTTTCCGACTCTTAAATAATCTTTCATAATCTACACCAAACAAACCGTATAACCTTCATCATCAAGCAAAGTTTCTTCAAGTTCTGTTCCTCTACCTACATAGCGCATTTTATAAACTTCACCAAAACTTCTTAAATTGGTCTTAGAATCAATGCTATAAACCTTTCTTAATTTATAAATTGTTCCTTGTTCATTAGCATTTTCACAATTCGGAACATACATATTGCATTTTGTTTGCATACCGTAAGACATAGAACACTCAACAATAGAAACCTCTGTAATATTTAAGATATCTTCCCATCTTCCTAAAGCCAAAAACTTTTTAGGATGTAAAAGAGACTCAGCAATAGAGGAAATCTCTTCTTCATTATCCGGAACAACATGCAAAACCAAATCAATCTCGCTGATAAGTTCCACGTTAGAAACTCCTTTTGTGTAACCAATCTTCTGTCCTTCAAAATTTACATACAACTGATGACGTCCCTTTTCAAATGAAGCCGTCCCTCCAGCATATTTAATCTGCAAATCAGATACGACACTTTTCGGATTTCCTTGAATACTTACTCTCATAGGATGATAACTTGTAAATCCACAAGCGGTATGAATCATTCCTATAACAGTTGAATATGGCGGAAGTGGATACGTTTCTCCAGAAACATAACTTCTCGGTCTTTTATAATTGACTAAATTTTGTTTAGCCTTAATTCTGATTGCTTTCATAATATTCTTTTACTTCCTTTTGTAATTGTGTAAAGAATTCATGAACGGTATTACTAGCCAATTTACTTTCAATTTCTTCATCATTAGCAAAAATACCATGCGTAAGACCACTATGTGTGTAGTTTTTAATTTCATCAATTTTTAGTAAATCAAGAATAGCTTCTAATTGTAATTTTTTTTCTTTCACAGCCATACTGTTCATAAAGAATGGATTTTTACGTGCATAAACACCTCCAATAACAAAAACAGGGGCTAAATTCTCTCTTCTTCCTTTAATATCTCGATACAAAAATTCTACTGTATTCAAAAATTCACAAACACGTTTAGCCTTTTCTTCAGAAGCTAAATTTACGCCATCATTCTCATCGATACCAATTAAATCTAAATCAATTGAGATAGTATAAGCATAAAAAGATTTTTGAATATCGGATTGAGCAATTGCATTTTTTTGACCTTTTTCCCGACTAGAAAGGCCCATATTTGTTAAATAATCCATGTCTCCTTTAAAAGGTTCTAAGCCAATCGCATGACTTAAACGTACTACCGCATTTCTTTTTAAAGTATTACCATTTTCATCACTTTTCTTAGCCGTTTTCATATAACCAAAAAAGTCAATTTCTGGATAATCCTTAATAGAAGCATCAGGCGCAAATTGTACTACACCATTATCACATATCGGTGTGTTATCCCAATGAAGTTGCTCTACCATATTATAACGTAAAGCTTGTCTAGATATGTAAGGATATTGTTTAAAATCTCCTCTTGTCAAAAATTTCATTTGTGTAATATTCGAAAACCCTTCGCCATAATTAGCTGAAGTTGCTTCGAAAACTAACGTCATCGTTAAACCATTTCTCATATATTATCCACTCCTTTTTCTACATTTTCCATAGTTTCTTTTTTATCGTATTTTTTATCATACATCAATCCCATAAGATATGCATGAGCTAAATCATTAAAATTCTCATGATTTTTTAAAGCCTGCATAAATAAAACAGGAACAGTTGCTTCATAGCTCTTACACGCCCTAAGAACCATGTTTACAAAAGTATCTAAATCATTAATATGTATAGCATTTAAAAGCTTATAGCATAATGAATTAAGTACCTTTGGGTCATTCGTTTGCTTTGCTTTAAAAATAGCAAGCCTTAATTGTTCTCCTAACCATTGTGCTGTATCTAAATCATTTTTCATTTCTAAATCACTTCCTTTTCTTTTTAACGAAATCTGATATTGAATTTTCAAAATAAGCCATGCCGGATAAATAGATTTTCCATCTGCTAATCCTTGTTTTAAAATCAAATAAATTAAAGAATAATTATCTCTAAATCCCACAATGTTACCTATAACTTCATTATATAAGTTAAGATAGCCATTATCGACTTTTATATCATAGCACCCTAAAAGTTTTTTTAAATTTTCTTCGCTTTTTTTTATAATTTCCAAGGCTTCTTTTTGAATCACATTAACTCGATATCTTTTTTCATATACTCCCGCTTCGATAACTTCAATATTATCCAAAACTTTTGTTTCTTGCTGAACGAAATCAAGTAAAGCTTCATGATATAATTCAACAGCATCCTTATTTTCATCAACAATTTTTTCTAGATTCGCCTTGACCATATCGCCTACATTATGATTAACGTTCACAAATAAATAATGTGTTCGATTTTTTTGAAATCCTAAAGGCATTAAGGAAAATAAGAATGCACATTTTGGACAAACCCATGAATTGACTTTATAGTTCCAAAAGTCATTCCGTTTTCTTGAAGTATCAGCAGTAGTTCCTTTCAAAAAACCATAATCTATTTTCTCAGTTGTGCCAATTGGCTCCCCACACTCTTCACAAATTGCTACTTTTTTTGAAGACGAGTTCAAATATTCTTTAAAACCTTTCTCAAAAGTTTCGTAATGAATAAGTTTCATTTCCTTTTTAGCATTATTTCGATTTAAAAAACTTACTCCATCCCAAAACTTATTTATTCGACTATACACAAGTTCACGAAAAAATAAAGTATCATAGATTTCCGTATCATTCAAAATCTCTAAAATTGTTTTCAAAAGTTCTAGTTGCTTTTCCCTATCTTTTTCATTTTTCAAAGACTTAATAAGTTCATATAAATCATCTTGATAAGAGTATTTTTCTTTTAAAACAACATATGCACCCTTGTAACTATTTGCACATAAAGAATCTAGACATTCTCCAAGTTTTTTTCTTTCTTCCTTCTCTAAATCTCGTTCAAGCAAAATATCGTAAAATCGTTTTAATTCAGATAAGAGTTTTGGATATTTACCAGTATTTTCTTCTAACGAAATTAACGTTTTCATAAAAAGTTCCGTTAAATCTGTACTCATCAAATATTCTTTATCAACTGTCAAAGATTCTTCGCCTTTATAATGATACTTACCTGCGCTATGTTCCTTATCAAATTCAAGCATTCGAATCAATCCTAAAATACCTGCATTCGTTTCAAAGCTACCTAAGTCGAATACAACTTCCTCTTTCATTACTGCTCCTTTCCTAATATCTCAAAAACCCCGAATCCACTTGACGTTAAATATCCCATACCTTTATTGTACAAGAAATTTAACAAATCTTCATTTCCTTTTAAAATATAGCTTCCCATACTAACTGGTATCTGAATGCTATACACAGAAACAACTGTTTTTTCTGGATTTACAGGAATTATTTCAAAACCATCAAAGTCTAATGTATACCCTAAAACTTCAGAAATATTTTTGCTTACACTTTTCAAATTATCAAAAAATGCTTCATCTTCATATGTATAATAAGTAGTTCTATTTGTTTCTATATCATGTTCTTTTACCACTAACGGCGCTAAAAATTTAACGTACAATGTTTTAGCCGAAGCTGGTCTTAATGGAAGTAGCTTAACACCTACTATCCTAGCTTGATTCATATGCATAGGAAACAACTTATGACTCTTATATGCCTGTAGAAAACTATTATAAAACTGATAAAGTTCTATCTCATCACAACTTCGAATATACATTTTAACAACATCACTACTTACCATAACGTCATCAGAATGAAAATGAGGATTATCTAATTTAATTGAAAAGCAAAAACTTTTAACCTTAGCATCTTTTTTTCCGTATAATTCCAAATACTTTTCATGATCTTCTTCATCCAAAATTTGTTTAAAAAAAGAATAAAAAGTTGAACGATAATCTTTATTTAATAGGTATCCATCCAGTTTCCATATAATTTCTAATTTCATAGCTTACTCCTTTCATACCTTCAATATATAATAAAACATAAAAACTGTCAATAGTAAAAATTTGTATGTAAAAATTTGTAAAAAAAATTTCTCAATAAAATTATGAGAAATTAATCAAACAAAAATTACACTATGTAATGATTATAAAAAAAATCTTTTTTTATACATTGAATTTAAATTGCACTATGCAACGACAAAAAAAGTATATCATATTTTTCAATTGACGTCTAACAAAAACAATTAACATCTAACATAAACGTTCTAACTAATCTCTACTCAATCTAGTCTGTCGACTGTTAATCTTGCAAAAAGTACTGGGGATCGACAGATATTTATAGATAGATTATAGAATTTTGTGGAATTTTATGTAGTTATATGATATATTTTAGATGAAAATTCATTGAAATGTTGTGAATTTTCGGGTTTGAATTTTAACATAGTGTAATTTAAAGAGTGTTAGTGAAATCCTACACTTTATATTTCCTGATGTTTGAATTTTAACATAGTGTAATTTAAAGTTTCATATCTACTGTAATATTGCTGACTTGTATTTAGTTTGAATTTTAACATAGTGTAATTTAAAGCTCTAAAATGTAATAACATCTAAGATTCTTGAAGAAGTTTGAATTTTAACATAGTGTAATTTAAAGTGGATTTTGTTTTTGATAGTACATTGACTTTGCCTTGTTTGAATTTTAACATAGTGTAATTTAAAGGATTATTTAAACTCTGCAGAAAACACTGCAGGCTCAGTTTGAATTTTAACATAGTGTAATTTAAAGATGGCATTCTCTGCAATAAAAAGTGCGATTAAATGGGTTTGAATTTTAACATAGTGTAATTTAAAGATTCGTAAATTCATTTTCAATTTCATTATTATTAATAGTTTGAATTTTAACATAGTGTAATTTAAAGTAAAAAAAATGCTGGTGGGGTTGGCAAAGCGTGTGGGTTTGAATTTTAACATAGTGTAATTTAAAGACATCAAGAAAAAAGAAATGGAAACAATTAAGCTTTTGGTTTGAATTTTAACATAGTGTAATTTAAAGACAAATTCAGCTAAGGTGATTAAACAAGTAGACAAAGTTTGAATTTTAACATAGTGTAATTTAAAGATAGGTGTCAAATTTACAAAAAAGGTATCTGGAATGGTTTGAATTTTAACATAGTGTAATCTAAAAGAAATAGCACATAGTTTTAGTAATATTATTAAATTAATTTTAATACACACATACATATTGCAAAATACAGAAATCACTTCTACAAAAAATCCTATTAAATTTAAAAAAATACGATATTAAACTTTTTTATTATAATATAACAAGATAACAGTTACTTTTAAATTAGTTTTCTTTTGTAAAGTAAATTAGCGCCTACTAGGAAATTTTTAACTAAAAATTATCTAAAAAAACTTAAACATCTTATCTTAAAAAACAAATTTCAATTTCAAAACATAAAAAATCTATCTTTGAGAAGCTTGACTTTTTTACTCGTAAATCAAAAATTTTATAAAATCAAATTAAAATTAAAATTAGTTTCAATAACTTTTCACAATATTTAGATTATTCAAGTAAAAGTTTTCTCTACTAATATTTTTTTGTTGTAACTTTCCTCTTATCTAATCAATTTGTTCTTGCCAACTCCTATTTTATCCATTAAAGAAGTGGAATCAGAATTTGTTGCAGTTAATTTGAATCCAAACCCATTTTACATAAAACCCTCTAAAAGAATTCTTTCATAATTAAATCTTCAGAATTCAAATTATTACTTTTACTTAACAATAAATTTTCAAAAAATTTAATTAAATAACTTTTATCTTCCTTAATATTTAAATAATTATTAAAGTAATTACTTCTAACTAATGCATTTCTAAAATATACTGATTTATCTTTAAACAATGAGTTATCTACATTATATCCTAAACTTATTAAATATTTTTCTATAAAAACTGCTGTTGTTCTAGTATTTCCTTCTCTAAAAGGATGTACTTGCCATATACTAGAAGAAAAATCGGCAATATTTGTAATTACTTCTACAATAGACATTTCCTTATAATTTTTCTCTTTTTCTAAACTAATATCATATTCTAATGATTCTGTTAATGTTTTAAAGTCTCCGTAAGCAACAGAATCATTATTTAATATTTTTTCGTGTTTCGAAAAATTAATTTTTCGAAACTCTCCTGCATACTCATAAACATCTTGAAATAAATATTTATGAATATATCTTAAATAATCGACTGATAAATCAAAATTATCAAAACTCAACAATTCTACAATTCTTATAGATACAAAGTCACATTCTAGTTCATTATAATTGATATCCTTTTGATTTTCTTTTTCAATATAATATTCTTTTAAACTTTGTTCTACTTCTTCTAGGGTTAATTCTCCTAAAATATTTTTCTCACTAATTTGTTCTAAATATTTAGAAGGCTTCAAGTTATCAACCTGCTGTAGTCCTATAGCCATATCCCATTCCAGTTGTTTTCTATAACTACTAGATTGATATATTTCTTCATATTCATTCACACTAGAATCCCATCGTTTCTCTTCCATAATCTAAACCTCTTAAACTAAAAATTGCATAATATATTTTTATTTTCATTTATTATTTAATAAACATTAATTTTTATATTTTATCATAAAATAAGTAGTAACCTTAGTATCATTTAATTTTAAAAGAAAAAACTCAAAAAAAATTATTAAAATCTCTTTTCCACAAAATTCTAAAATAATTTACCGAATTCATTACAGTTTGATTCTTTAATCAGTTATTTCTTCTCTTAAAATAATATGATCTTTAGCAACTACAAATTTAATTTTAAAATTACCATATTTTAAATATTTTTTATAGTCAGGTTTCAAAATTCCAATACATGGAAATATTTTGTTTTCTTTTAGTAAATCTTCTATTTTTATCCACATAGATTCATTCTCATCAAAATTAATGGGTTCTCCTTTAATTTGGTTACAAGCCATTATATCAAAATCAAATATCATGTCTGGATATTCAATTATTAAATTACCTACATATTTTTGATTAATTATTTGAATACCTGTTTCTTCTAAACATTCTCTAATCGAAGCATCAAAATTAGTCTCACCTTTTTCGATTTTTCCACCAGGTATATCATAAAAATTTTTATTTTTTTCAGTTAAATATTTAATAACTAAAACTTTACCATTTTGCATGATAAAAGTTCTAACTGCTTTTCTTACTGGCTTATCCACTCCTTATCACCTCAATATAATTTCCCTACATTTAGAGTATCAATTTTAAAAAAATTTATTTACTTTTATTAACCTTTAATTTTTTTTACATAAAGAAAATTCCGAAATTTCTATTGACACATTCATTATAATTCAAAATCTTTACAAAAAAGTCCATAATACCAAGTATTACGAACTTTTTTACTTATTTAACGCACAAAGGTGCGTCTAAAATCACTATGGGGCGAAATATGGGGGTCGAACCCATGCATGCCGGAGCCACAATCCGGTGTGTTAACCACTTCACCAATTCCGCCATTACTCGAATATCTTAACAAATTATTGCTAGTTTTGCAAGTATATATTATAATATTTTTAGGAAAGTAAGTGATTTAATGATTTTATCAATTTGGACAGACATTCAAGAATTTTTTAGACCAATTACCGATTTTTTTGGAGATTTATGGAATTCTATTCGTGATTTTTTTCTTCAATATATGTCTGAAGATGTTTTAACAATATTAATTTTTGGAATACTCGTTGCTATTATTTTAATTGTTGTTCTTGCCATAATGAATAGAAACTAAATGAAAAAAAGACATACTTTACGCTGTGCGGTTTTCTTAATACTAACAAAAATGGAAAAGAATACAGAATACATTTTACTTCAAAAAAGATATCACACAGAAATATGATGATCTTCCAGAAAATTTAGCCGATACTAGAAAAATCATAATTGAAAATTATAAAAACCATATTCCCTATACAGAATATGGCTTCGAATCTAATAAAGAAATTTATTAGATTTTTTTAAT
This sequence comes from uncultured Bacilli bacterium, assembly GCA_944363605.1. Taxonomy (GTDB): domain Bacteria; phylum Bacillota_I; class Bacilli_A; order RF39; family UBA660; genus Ventrenecus. The sequence goes on along the minus strand of CALVUM010000030.1, from coordinate 18,438 downwards.
TATTTACACTATGCTCTACTCGAGGACTATCCATTTTTAAAGGTTGAAATGTGTATCCATGAGAAATTCCAAACTGAATAATCGTTTCCACAGCATCAACACTATATTCTTTAATATCATGTTGTAAAACAACGTAAGTATGTTGATTTCCTAACGAATTAATCACATTAGAAGCAACCTCTCCAGCGGTCTTTGCACCACCCGCGTCTTTACTGTCAACATTCCAATCAAAATACCGAAATCCTTTTGCTTGCACAGCCTTCGTAAGCTTACTCATAATATGACATCCTGCATCATAATTTTTACTTATAGTATTCGAACTTCCTCCTGGAAATCGGACAATGGTAGATTTCGCTCCTGTTATCCTTTCCACTTTGGCTTGAATTGCGGATAAATCATCAAAATAAGCATTCACACTAGAATAAATATACCCATAATTATGACTACTTGAATGAAGCGCTATAGTGTGTCCCTCATCATAAGCTCTTTTTAAAACATCATCATATCCTTTAGTTAATCCTTGATCTGTAACAAAAAAAGTCGCTTTAACATTATATTTTTTCAAAATATCTAATAATTTCGAAGTATATGCACTTGGTCCATCGTCAAAAGTTAAATAAATATTTTTTCCTTCTAATGAAGGATAATCAGAAGATTCATAAACATAGACATGTCGCGTTACTGATGCCTCATTTTGATTACTATCCACCACCTTATAAACTAATTGATACTCGCCAGCTACTGAAGTATCGACAACTCCTTCCACAGTAATATTTGTTGTTAAATCCCCATCACACATATCTGTAGCTGAAGCATTTGCTTCCACATAAGTACCATTTAAAGGAATAAAAACATTTTCTTCACCATTTAACGTAATAGATGGAGCAATATCATCTTTCAAAATTGCTCTTTTAGAAAGTGTAGCTTTATTTCCAGATGAATCTTCCACTTCAAAAATAAGTTGATCCCCAACTACCGAACTGATAATCTTTTCCGTAAGATCTCCATCATAATTATCCTGTGCTGTAACCTCGTATCCATAACCCTTGTGATTTGCACAATAAGTTAGAGGTTCATCTCCACTGACCAAAATAACCGGACTTTCCGTATCCACAACTTCTACAATTTGTTCTTTTAAAAAAGTTTTAGACTCATACTCATAATTATAAAAAACCGTATAACTTCCTAACTTTGATGTATCTACTTCGCCACTCCTTGTTGCTTCGACCTTTTCACAATGAAAAAAAGTCCCATAACAAACATCTCCATCATTAAAAGCAAATTCTGCTTCTAACGGTATGGTAACTTTAGACGAAAAATTACTCAAACGAAATCTTGGAATAAAAAAGAAATAGACAAGTAAAAAAATCACAAGTATTCCTAAAGTAATCAATAAACCCACTAAAACTCTTTTATCAATTTGTAACTTCTTTTCCATACTGCACTACTCCATATATAATAGTATACCACAAAAGAAAAAATGAATACTAGTATTCATCAAAATTGTGTGACTGATAAGTTAAAATGTCCTATTTTTTGAAAACGTTTACAAGTTAAAATGTCCTATTATAAAAGTACAGATTTAAAATTTAGAAATTTTGATTTATAAGTTAAAATGTCCTAAAATACACTTCCGAAAGGAGGTGTAATTTTTATGGAATGCAAAAGATTAGAAATAGTTCGTTTGGTTCTTAATAAAGAAATGACTCAAAAAGAAGCTGCTCAAAAATTAGAAATATCTGAAAGACAGTTTAGAAGAGTCTTAAAAAAATTTAAAGAAGAAGGAGAAGCTTCTTTGGTCCATAAAAACATAGGACAACCTAGCCACAATAAAAAAATCCCAGACAATATATCCACTGAGATTTTAAATGACTATTTAAATGAATATTCCGATTATAATTTTACTCATTTTTATGAGGAGCAAGGTTATAAATATGGTATATCTTTCGCTGCTATGACTACCATATTTGAGAAGAACGATATTATTTCTCCACTTGCTCAACATAAAACAGTTAAATTATATAATGAGAATATGAAAAAAGCAATTCGAGAAAACGAGATTACAGAAAGTCAAAAAAAGTTTTTTGAACAACGAAAACAAGAAGAATTTGAACATCATATTCGAAAATCTGTTTTACATTATTCTTTTGGCCAAGAAATACAAATGGATGCTGCTTTTTGGAATTGGTTTGGAGATGCGGAATCTGCCTTGCATTTAGCTGTAGATAAAGCTACGAAAAAAGTCTTATACGGTTGGTTTGACTGGGAAGAAACTACGGAAGCTTATATGACTGTATTGATGGGTTTAATAACAAACTATGGTATTCCTAACAAAATAAAAACAGACAAAAGAAATTCTTTTTCTGTTAACAATGCAAAAAGCTCTAAAACAAAGCTAAATTTAACTCAATTTGGTAGAATATGTGAGGACTTAGAAATCAATTTATCTTCTAACAGTGATCCTTTATTTAAACCGAATGCTGAAAGAGAAAATGGAACATTTAAAAGAAGACTAAAAGCTGAATTAAGACATGAAGGCATTATCTTACCAGAAGAGGCAAATAAGTATTTAAATGAAGTTTTTATACCAAAGATCAATAAAAGATTTTCTTATGAAATCAATCCTAAGAAAAACATGATGAAAGAGAATCCCTATACAATTGAAGAATTAAATATCCTTATTTCCATTCGAATAGAAAGAACTATTGATAATGCCTCTTCTATTAAATATTTTAATCATTATTATCTTCCAATTGATAAGGAAACTGGAGAAGTTGTCTCTTTTAAAAATGGAACAAAATGTACTGTAGTAAATTCCTATGACAAAAAATTGTACGGAATTATTCAGGACAAACTGTTCTTACTATTATTAGTAGAACAACAAGATACATCTAACAAAGCTTCTAAAAATGGGTTTAATAATTCAAATAGTCCTTGGAGAAAGAATAGGATGATCAGATAATTTTTGAGGACTCCGTCCTCAAACTCCTGAGGTTTACCGCTTTAGGATTACCAAAAAAGAAAGTAAAAAAAAGAAGTTTTATTATCTAAATAATGAACTTCCTTTTTTGTTTAATCATTACTTAAGCGCTCTGGTCACTCCTCAGTGTTGTCATATCCTCTTAAATAACGATTTTAGTATATCAATTATAAGAAAAATATCAATAGGACATTTTAACTTATAAATCGTTTTTTGTTTTCTCATACCTTTTTTCCTTAGGACATTTTAACTTATAAATACTCTTCTAAAATTAGGACATTTTAACTTATTAATCACAAATGAATACTAGTATTCATCAAAATTGCGAACAATATATCGAGATTCTTCTAACTGACTCGTTGAAAGAAATCCACTAGGTGCTTTCAAAACAGTAGGAATCCGATTTACAACATCTGCACAGGTAAGCATAACCGTATCAGGTTTAGAATTTAAAACCATCGTTGTTGGTTCTCCATAAATTGTCCAAGCATTCTCATCTTCTTCATCCTTTGTATATACTTTGCCAATACATTCAATTTCTAACAAAATATTTTCTTTAGTTGTCGCGGTTACAACAGCATTCATTCCTCGGACCATTCCATTATGTAAATTCATATCAAGTGTGCTACTTTCAAGCTCACCATCACATAAAACAGGAATGCATTCTTGCTTGATACTAACAATATGAATACCTAACTTATCAGCAAGCCACCCAGCTACATTCCACATATAACTTGGAAAAAAGGCTTTTTCTTTCATCAATTTTTCTCTTTCTTCTTCGCTCATTCCATTTGAACTAGCAATTGTCTTATCAAATTCTTCTTTTGTAAGACCCGCGCCATGCGCTTTTGCCAAAGCAATTCCGTAATCCTCAACATTATAAGAACTACGTCCTTTTATTTTTGTAATTCTATGCAACGAAGAACAAATACTAGTAATCATATTTCCCCAAAAAACATCTTGATAACCACACCCGATCATCGTCACATGATTTGCTTTCGCAAGCGCATCAAGTTCCTTAAAAACAACAGGATTAGAATTTGAAGCAAAAAAAGCCTCTTCACAAGTAGTTAAAACATTTACACCATTACATAAACAAGTTCTAGCTACCTCACTTATATCGTTTAAGGTGCTCATAGTCGCGATAAAAGCAACATCAGGTTTTGTTTCTTTTAATAATTTATCTAACTCTGTTACGGATGAAATACTTACATCTTTATCCTCAGTTTCCATGACAAAGCCAATATCTTTTCCTAAAATTGAAGGATTAATATCAACCGCCCCAACAACGCACCCACCTTTTTCATACACATATCGCATTAAATACTTGCTCATCTTCCCGCAACCTATTTGAAAAACTTTAATCATTATCTTTATCCCCTTTCCTCTAAATTCACATTTTCTTCTAAAATCAAATCTTTAAATTCTACTTTAAAACGTTCAATTTCTTTTTTCTTTACATCTTCATACACATTTTTTGCATTACAAATAGCTTTATAAACGTGTTTCATTTTTACTTCTTTCTCATTATCAAATAAAGCATAAGTAAAAGCATTTGATAAAATAGTTAAACAAATATCTGGGTACCTCGAAGCTACTTCATATACTCTTTTATATTCATCGGTCATTTCCACAATAAAAGTCATAATTCGTTCTTTAACAAAATCCGAATAATTAAGTTTGACGCCTATTTGCTTTTCCAACTTAGGTAAAGTTCCTAACAATATTTTAACCGTGGTTGGTTTATCCGTTTCCAAAACATCAATTTTTTGAAATCTTCGTAAGAATGCTCGATCTCGCAAAATATAAGTTTCGTATTCCTCGGTAGTCGTCGCCCCGATCATCTTAATCGTTCCCCGGTCTAAGCCAGCCTTTAACATATTTGCAAAATCAATTCCCCCATTTTCCTGCGTATTTTTATTTACCAAAACATGCGTTTCATCAATAAATAAAATCGTTTTATCTCGAGCATTTAATTCCTTAACCAACATATCAATTCGACTTTCCGTTTGACCGTCTGAATTAACAGAACCTAAAAGAGAAGTAATATTTATCTTAATAATTTCCCATCCTTTTAGGACATCAGGAACTAACCCTTTTTGAATACGATAAGAAAGTCCTTCAACAATTGCTGTTTTACCAATACCAGGCTTACCAACTAACAAAGCACTTTTCTCAGGAGTTAAAAGAGTTAAAATACACTGCTTAATTTCATCATCTCTTGCAATAGCTGGATCCGTAATATATTCCTTCTTAGTCAAATTTTCTCCGTAGCGTTCTATCATACTGATATCCGTATTTAACGTTTCCATATTTTATCATCCTCTAAAAGTATTCTAACATAAATCACAAAAAAATTCATCCAATGGGACAAATTTTTTAATAAAAGATACTACAACTATCTTCTTGTATTTGATTCACTCCAGTCTTATCTGTTTTTTTAACACTTACAACTTCGTTTTCTAAAAATATATGAGCAATATCCGTATCTATATAAGATTGATAAGTTTTAAAAGTAAATTCAAAATAATATCCAACTTCTAAATCAGAAGAAACATCTTTATCTAAACGAACTGTTGTAATACCATCACTACCATACTCTGATAAAACCACAGAGTAGTCTTCTTTATCATCACTTTCCTTAATCATTTCTACAAAATAGGTTCGTACAAAATTACAAGAAGAATAATGTCTTTCATTATGATAATATTTTTGACGATTTTGTTTAATTTGCTCAATATTTTTTTCATTTGCTGTTAAAACAATAGTTGGCTCAATATAGTAGTTATACACCTTTTTCTCTTTTAAATCCTCAATAAAATGGGTAAGCAATTCTCCTCTTAAATAAAGTTTTTCAAGCGTCCAGTCTAAATAAACAAATTCATCTTCTTTATGAATATTGGTTGCCATTCGATTACCAAGTGGATAATAACGATATTCTACTAAAACATTTTCCAAAGAATTATCGACAACATAATCGGATATATTTCCAATAAAAATCGTATCTTCATTCATCACAAGTTCTTCTTGCATCACTTCAATAGTTACATCGCTAGGTGGCGAATTAATAAATTCGGTTTCAGCAACTTCTAAAGTAGCAATTCCACAACCAACTCCTAGCAAAGTAAAAGAAATAAGTAAAGAAACCGCTAGCCTAAGTCCATGGTTTTTACGGTCTAAAACAAAATTAAATAAAAGCCAGAAGAAAATAATTCCTAAGATAAACAAAGATAGCATAACCAAATAAAAACCAAAATACGTAACTCCTTGAATTAATAAGTATATACAAATAGCTAAAACGATCCCCATTCCAATAAGATACATACTAACTCCAAACAAAATACAGATAGCTAAAAATTTCAAAAAGAATACACTAATCTTGATAATAAATTCACTAAAACTTGTAATATAACTTTTTTTGTTTGTGATAAGAACATCTTCAACAACTTTTTCTTTCTTTCCTTCTTTTTTTACATTTTTAATCTTTTTCGTATTTTTTTGTTTGGGTTCTTCTTCTAAAGAAACATTTTGCAAATAACGATAATTAAAAACTCGAACAAAAACAACAATTGCTAAAATCGCATAAGCAAATTCCAAAACAAAACTCCAAATAGTATAAAAAATACGATTTAAAGGAGAAGATAAAATATTAAAAACATTAGACCCTAAATTAACTAACATAGAAACCGGAATATGACATAACCCAATAAGCAAAAGAATAACAAAAATTTCAATGATAAAACGAGCAAGTTCTTTTGGACTTTTTTTACTAAGATCATTAATGAGTCGGTCAATAATTTTAACAATTTTATTAGCAAAATTTCCTATCGGATCCTCATTTTTAGAAACTTTAACCTTATAAGCTTTTAAAAGTTCATCCGCAAGTAAATCGACGTCTCCAAACGAGTTAACTGCCTCCTCTTCCGTAGAACCTGCTTCTATCTTCTCATCAATATATCCTTCATATTCAGTTAAAATATCTTCTACTTCTTTTTCTTCCAAAACATCTAATCTTTTACGTAATTTATTTAAAAATTCTTCCTTTTTCATTCTATTTCCTACCCTCCATAAAATCGTTGATTTTTTTTGAAAATACATTCCATTCGGCTAATACTTCTTGTTGCCTTTGCTTTCCTTTCAAAGTAATATGATAATATTTACGTGCTGGACCCTCCGTTGATTGAACTAAATAAGTCTCAAAAAAACCTTCATTAGTTAATCTTTTTAAAATCGGATAAATCGTCCCTTCATTCACGTCTACCGCTTCCCGTACTTTTTCAACAAGTTCATAACCATAAACATCTTTTTCATTAACTATACTTAAGACGAGCAATTCCAAAACGCCTTTTTTAAACTGCGTATGAATAGTATCACTCCTCTCTTGTCAAAAAGAATATCACAACTACTATGCAATGTCAAGTACTAAGTAAAAACTAAAAGACAACTTAACGTTGTCTTTTAAAATAGTTCCCATTTCCAAAAAATAATTTAAATAGAAGTGTGTTTTGACTAAGATAATGATTAAAGCGTATTGTATAGGGTAGTAGTTATATAAGTATGGGAACTATTTACCAAACATTTCCTGCTTGGTGATACTTACTATAAAGAAAACATTCTAAATAATCAAGAGAAGGTTTTGACAAGTTTTGCCATCTTTTGTCGAAAAAAGTCTATTCAGTTCTTAATGCAATAACAGGATCCTTCTTACTCGCCAATTTAGCAGGAATAAATCCTCCAATTAAAGTTAAAATAACACTAACAGAAATAAGAATTAAAGCATGAATAGGATTTAACACCGCAACATTTTCCAAATCGGTTAAATTAAATAATAAGGAATTCGTTGGAAAAAGTAAAAGCCATGCTACAAAAATACCAATTAAACCAGAAGTTACTCCAATAAGAAAAGTTTCTGCGTTAAATACCCTAGAAATATCTTTCTTACGAGCACCTAAACTTCTTAAAATTCCAATTTCTTTTGTTCTTTCTAAAACAGAAATATACATAATAATACCTATCATAATAGAAGAGACAATTAAAGAAATAGAGCTAAATGCTACTAGAACAATCGTAATCGCATCCATAATGTTTCCCGATAAAGAACTCATTAAACTTGCTTGGTCAATATAGACTATGCGATCGTCTTCCTCTAAATTCTCATTATACTGATCCAAATAAGCAGTGATTTGATCTTTTGTTTCAAAATCTCTTGGATAAACAGAAATCATATAAGGCACGGAATCATTTCCTAGATAAGCTAAAAGCATTTCTTTAGTTTCTTTTCCATCTTCAGTTGACGTATCTATCATTTCACCTGATAAAACACTATAATTAGCCTTCTTCTGTGCCTCGACAACCTTTGAAACACTATTTTTTTCTAAAACATCATTTAATAAATCATTTGTATACAAGATACCTGCACTTCCAACATAACTTGGAAAATCACTTTTAAGACGTAAAATCCCTACTACTTTTAAAGTTAAATTATTGGAATTATTATAAACACTTTCTAAATCATTACTTGGAATATAATAATTTCCATAATTAACATAATAATCATCATTGTAAACTAATTTAATGGTTGAATTTAAAATAGTTTCAAAAGATACATTTTCTTCACTTGTAATTCCTAAAGCACGTAAAATATCTAGTGATACTTGATTTTTGGCATCAACAACTAATACAATTTCATCCTTAGCTAAAGCCTTCCTTCCAGCTAAAATATCATAATGCATATCAATAACATCTTCTTTTTCTTCGCTTAAAGAATGCGGAAGACTTTGAATACCTAAATCTTGAACATTTAAAAGTTCAACTTTTTCCCCTATTTTTTGAAGCAAAGTCAAACCAGTAGCATAAGTATACGTAATCCCAGCTACACTTGAAGGATCCATTTGTTCTAAATAGTCAATATATTCTTTGGTCATCTTATTTTCATGAGTGTATTCTTCTACCATCGTTTTTGAGGGAATTACATAAGAAATATCTGGATAATCGGTTTCACTATTTGACATATCTTCTTGTAATTGACTCATCGTTTCTTCATTCAAATTCATAGATTGTTGACTAATAATAATTGGTAAAGAACTAAGAGTATTTTTTTCAAAAATATCAATTTGACGATCAAAACCATTTGATAAACTAAGAATTAAAGCAATCCCAATAATTCCTATAGATGATGCAAAAGCAGTCAAAATAGTTCTTCCCTTTTTTGTCCGTATATTATTCAAAGATAAATGTAACGCGGTAAAAAAGCTCATCGATGTCTTTCTTATTTTATAAGCATCTTCTTCTTTTTCTTTCTTTTTTACTTCTTTAGAATCACTTACGACCTCTCCATCTTTCATTTCAATTACTCGACTCGCATAAGTATGAGCAAGTTCTGGATTATGAGTAACCATGATAACGAGTTTATCTTTAGCAATTTCACGAATCAAATCCATAATTTGAACACTCGTTTTAGAATCAAGTGCCCCTGTTGGCTCATCGGCTAAAATAATATCTGGATCATTCGCTAAGGCTCTTGCAATAGCAACTCTTTGCATTTGACCGCCCGATAACTGATTAGGCTTTTTATGCAAATGTTCTTTTAAACCAACCTTTGTTAAAACTTCAATTGCTTTTTTCCGGCGTTCTTTACTTGAAACTCCCGACAAAGTCATTCCCATTTCTACATTATGTAAAATATCAATATGACTAATTAAATTATAGCTTTGAAAAACAAAACCAATACAATTATTTCGATAAGCATCCCAATCTCGATCTTTAAAAGACTTAGTAGACTTTTGATTAATAATCAAATCACCACTATCATACCGATCTAATCCTCCAATAATATTTAAAAGCGTTGTTTTTCCACTTCCACTCGGACCCAAAACAGCGACAAATTCATTTTTACGAAAAGTTAAACTCACATTTTTGAGAGCATGTTGAACAAAATCTCCTGTTTTGTAACTTTTCTTAATATTTTTTAATTCTAACATAAATATCCTTTCTAATCTTGTTTCTTATGCTTAAACATATAAAAATATTACTCTTACCACACTTTTTATTATATAAAAAAAAGAAGTCTTTTGCAAACTCCTAACCTCCAACAATCGCATCCACTTGACTCTTTAATTCTTCATAACTCGCTTTAATTTCTTCATTTTGTTTAACATACTCTTCATATTTAGGAACAATTAAAAATCTAACCCCCAAAAACCAAGCTAAATTAACACCAATAACAATTAAAACAACTATAGATATTGGAATACTATTTTGTTTTGCTTTTAACTTTTGTTCCAAAATTCGAACGTCATTAGATAAATCAGGAATTTTTATATCTTCCTCTTTCACATGTTCTCTTTCATAAGCATTTAAAATTTCTTCTTGCTGCTTCTCAACATCCAAAATTGACTTAAACTTAGAAGCAGGAAGATCTTTTATCGTTTCATTCATATCCAAAGTTTCGATTTTCTTATCTTCTTCACTTACAGAATCTTTTAAATTCATATCACCCTACTCCATTCTATAAAAAATTATAGCATAAAAAAACAATTTTTTGTTGACAATTTGCATAGAATTACTATATAATCAATATGTACTTGCTCAATTAGCTCAGTCGGTAGAGCAAACGGCTGTTAACCGTTGGGTCGTAGGTTCGAGTCCTACATTGAGCGCCATTTTAAGTTTAAAATTCTCGTGAAAACGAGTTTTTTTTATATCACAATTTTTTCACATACAAAACCCCCCGTTTCATACCACAAATAACGAAAAAGAAAAAAATAATGCTATGATTATAAACGCTGACTAAAGTTAGCTAGATACTTTTTTAAAATATTGGGGTGGTAGTTATGGTAGTAGAAAGTTTATATGGAATATTTAGTAGTACTTATTATTTTAATCATTCTTATTAAAGATCAGAAAGAATAAGGAAAAAATCAAAAAAGTATCTAAAGACCCAAACACGCAAAAAAAAGAGTCATACACTATAAAAGGTGAGACATATGCTTATAATAAGTGCAATCATCACAAGTATGGATTCTTTTTTAATTGGGTTTTCTTTAAAAAAAGAAAACTATACTCCCAACTATCTAAAAATAGGATTTCTTTCTTATATGATTTTAAGTATTTTATTAATTTTATTTACGTTTTTTAAAATCAATATATATCACCCACTTATCAAATTTACAATTTTTACTCTTTTAGGCATTTCATGTTTAAAAAAACAAGACGAAACGCTATCAACAGAAATAACAGAAAAACATCTTTTTATGTTACTATTTGCAAATTCAATTGATGGATTTATCATTGCCGCGACTTTCCTAGAAAAATATTCTCTCCTAATCATTTGCTTTCTTTTTTCAAGTATCAGTACGTTATTTTTATACTTAGGTTACAAATTAGAATACAAAAAAAAGAACACCTATATAAGCGCTCTAGTTTATTTTCTACTTGCTATCTGGAGTTTGTTTTAAAAAAGTTAAATAATCATCTAAAACTTTTAAAAGTTCTTCTTCACTTTTAACTTCACAAATCATTCTCTTCATTTCTTTACTTTTAGGCATTCCCTTTAAATAGAATAAAATGTTTGAGCGAATTTCAAGTAAAGCAGTTTTTAAAGATTTATCTTCTTTTAATAAAGAAAAGTGTTCTTTCATCATCAAAACTTTTTCTTCATTAGAAACGTGCAAAGGTAAAGAACCATCTTGTAAATAATTTACACAATCTCGAATAAGCCAAGGATTTCCTAATACTCCCCGCCCAATCATAACCGCATCACACCCTGTTTCATCAAGCATTCGTTTAGCATCAAAGCAACTTTTTATATCCCCATTTCCAATTACCGGAATTGAAACAGCTTCTTTTACTTTTTTTATCCAAGACCAATCGGCATTACCGGAATATCCTTGTTTTCTAGTTCTAGCATGAATAGCAATTGCTTTAGCACCAGCCTTTTCACAGGTTTTGGCAATCTCTACACAATTTTTTGAAGAATCATCCCAACCAATTCGAATTTTTACCGTAACTGGAACCGATACAGCGGCAACAACATGAGAAACAATTTCAAAAACTTTCTTTGGATTCTTTAATAAAGCACTCCCAGCCTGAGCAGATAAAGCCACTTTTGGAACGGGACATCCCATATTTATATCAATGATATCTGGGTGCATTACTTCTTCAACAATTTTAGCAGCTTTAACAAAAGTATCCACGTCACTCCCAAAAATTTGTTGAGCTATAGGTCTTTCCTCATCACTCATCTTAAGAAGACGAAACGTTTTTTCATTTTGATAAGTTAAAGCCTTATCACTAACCATTTCAGCATAAATAAGACCTGCCCCCATTCTTTTAATAATCTTACGAAAACTCGTATTTGAATATCCAGCCATAGGCGCTAATACAACAGGATTTTTAATTTCAACATTACCAATTTTAAAACTCATAGTTCACCTACTTCGAAAAATATTATACGATAATAGGTATGAAACTTCAACTTTTGAACATATTAACTTTGGGAGGAATTTTAATGAAAAATAATAATTGTCAAGACTGTCAAGAAAAAAGTGTGGAAGGTCGTGCATATATTGATTCAGAAACAGGTATTTTATGCGTAGACTTAACAAGCACTGAATGCCCTGAAGGAAAAGATGTTTTAGTTCCTTATGTTTGTACGACTTGTGGTGAGACAACTTGGAAAACAAAATCAACTACAGAAGAAAAAGAATAATTTTTCTTTTTTTTTACAATAAAAATTATAACGAAATAACGTTACAAATTTATTTACATTTGACATTCGAAGATTTTGAGCAGTATAAACAAGTGAATATTTTTTGTATTTATCATATTAAAAAAATATAAAAAAAATTTAAGGGTAGCCAATTTAGCGATTATTCAAAAGCAATAACCCCCATAAATAAAGGGAAAGGACATTAAAAAGGTCGTCCTTTCCCAAAAAGTGTGAGTTTGAGTTTATATGTTATTTATATTGTATAGAGTTTTTTTATATATTTTTTTACAAAATATATGGGTCGTATCTTACTTTATCACTTCTCCTTTCATGATAAACATGTTACACGATTATTATGAAGTTTATGTGAAGATAAAGTGAATAATCAAAAAATTATTCAAACTTTACATTTTACAACTGAATCTATTTCTTTTGTTTCTATCTAGGATCATTCCTCCCTTCACAAAATTAACTATACTCCTCATTTGTAAAATTTTTGTGAAAGAAAAATGAGCTTTCTATTAAATTATTTTTTCTTTACATAGAAATAAAATGTTGTTCCTTTATTTTTTTCAGATTTTACACCATATTTAAAATGATGATTTTCCAAAATAGTTTTAACAATAGATAAACCTAAACCTGTTCCAACTACATTTCTTTGATGATTTTTATCATTTTTATAGTACTTATCCCAAATAAGATCAATCTCTTCTTTTTTAATTCCTTTACCCGTATCAATGATTTCTACTAAGTAGGAATCTTTTTCTTTTTTTACGCGTACAGTAACCGTCTTATCTGGTCCCGTATAATTAATGGCATTATTAATTAAATTGTAAATAACCTGATTTAATTTCTTTTGATCAGCACTTACCATAGCTTTATTAGGAAGATCTAAAACAAAATGATAATTTTCTGTTTCCTTAATAATCTCGTATCGCTTTACAATCGTTTGAATTTCTTTAACTAAATCAAAAGTTTCTAAATGAATTTCATCCGCATTCGCCTGCATCTTTGAAAGAGTTAAAATATCATTAACCAAAACATTTAACCGATCTACTTCATCCATAATAATATTACAATGTTCTGTTCTCTTTTTCTCATCTTGATAACTAATGTCTCGTACCATTTCAGCATAAGCTTTAATCATAGTTAGAGGCGTTTTTAAATCATGTGAAACATTGGCCATCAAATCTCTTCGGAGTTCATCATTTTTCACCATTTCTGTTTGAGCATTACTTAACACATGTGCTAGTTCATTTACTTCTAATACACCATAGTCAGGAAATTTAACTGTTGGGCTAGAGCCTAATTTTTGAGCTTTTTTTGTAATATCCAAAATAGGTTCAGTAATTTTTTTGGAAAGAAAATAGGCAATCATACAAGCAAAGATAATTGCAATAAAAGTCAAATAAATTAATTGATTTTTTAACACCGCATTGGCTCCACCTACATCTTCCAAAGTACTATATAAAAACACAGAACCACTATCCAATTTAATTCCATACAAAAAAGCTCGAACTTCATATTCCTTATTAATGATTTTATACGTATCAGAAGTCAAATTAGATTCCATAAAAGCGTTTTCCGTTTTTAAGATATCTTGATTATTCTTTCCTAATGCACAACCATTCATCATAGTGTTATAATAATATACATTTCCAGAATCTGTATAATATTCGATACATACTTCATTTTCATAGGCAACTTCTTCTAAAGTACTATTTAAATTCACAAAAGAAGATCTTTGGATACTTAAAGCAAGTTGATTCATATTTTGAATTTGATAATCTTGATAAGAATATTTTAAAAAAACAATTTGGCAAAACCATAAGACAAGTAATATTGATACACTAAAGGCAATTAAATAAATTAACGTTTTCGCTTTTATACTAGAAAACCGTTTTTTAATATTCAAATTTATACCCCACTTTACGAACAGTTTTAATATATTGTCCGTATTTACCAAGTTGGTGTCTCAAAGTTTTCACATGTGTATCTACTGTCCGATCATCTCCATAAAAATCATATCCCCAAATATTAGTAAGTAGTTGTTCACGTGATAAAGCAATATGATTATTGGAAACGAAATATTTTAATAAATCATATTCTTTCGGTGTCAAATTAAGAGCTTTACCGTCAATAGAAACTTCATGAGCTTTATCATCTAAAACAAGACCACCAAATTCCAATTTTACCCCGTTTTTTTCATTTCTTTTAATAATAGCTTTAACTCTAGCTACTAACTCCTTTGGACTAAAAGGTTTTGTTACATAATCATCGATTCCCAAATCAAAACCAATCAACTTATCAAATTCTTCACCTCGAGCAGAAAGCATCAAAACAGGAACATCTTTGACTTTTTTAATCTCTTTAACTGCTTGATAACCATCTTTCTTAGGCATCATAATATCCATAATGATCAAATTGTATTCATGTTGTAAGCTAAGCTCTACAGCTTCATCACCATTGCTTGCTTCATCTACTGTAAATCCATCAATTTGTAAATACTCCTTGACAACATCACGAATCAATTTTTCGTCATCAACAACTAAAATTTTCATACTTCACCTTCTTTTGACATATATTATACCAAATATGTGAAAAAAGCATGAAAATTTATTCGTTAATCCAAAGATCATCTTGAACTTTCATAAATTTATCTTCTGAAAAATCCTTATTTTTATATTTTTCTTCTACATATAAATATTTTTCATACATATCGCGCAAAATAGCCTTTTGTAATTGACAAACATCCCAGTTTTGTTTCAAACACTTTTCAATATAGAAATCTCTTTTTTTATTAGAAAGCAGATTTAACAGAACTTTTATATGTTCCCATGAAAGAGAAAGTAAATTTTCTGGTGCAACATCCGGATACAATAAATAAAGTTTCTGCATAAAAAAAAGATCATCAACTGAATAATCAACATCTATATCTTTTTTTAATCCTTGGGAAACTTCTTTTAAAATAAGCATATTTTGCTCTTTTACATACATCTTTTTTTCCAAAAAATCCGTATACTTATCTCGTTTCACAAATAAATCAGGATGTTTTTCAAAAATCTTTGGTAAACTTTCCAAAATATATTTATTTATATCAAATTGAATAACAAAAACCTCCTTTCATAAATATATACAAGAAAAAATACTAATTTCCTTTTTTTTCATAAAAAAAATCAGAAAATTCTGACTTTATAAGTTTACATTATGATAAATATCACTAACATCATCAATATCTTCTAATAAAGAAAGTAGTCGTTCAAAAAGTTCTAAATCCTCACCTTCTAGAGTCACTTTACCTTTTGCATACATTCCTTCTTCATCAATTTCATAATGAACATCCGGATTAATACTTTCTAAAACATCCTTTACTTTATTATGATCCGTAGGTTTTACGGTAATAACAATTTCACCATCTTCATTTTCAAAGTCAACAGGCTCAATACCATTTTCAAGTAAAGCATTAAAAACTTCTTCTTCATTCATATCTTTAACACTTACAATTGCCAAATAATCGTAGTTATAAGATACGGAATTCGTAACTCCTAAACTTTTATGAATTTTATTAAAAGCAGCTCGCACCATCCCAACTGTTCGATTGACATTATCTGTAAGAGTACGAATAATTAAAGTAGAAGCTCCCGGTCCAAATCCTTCATAAGTAACTACTTCGTAGTCTTCTCCACCTGCACCTTTAGCCTTATCAATAGCACGGTTAATAATATCACTAGGAACTTGCTCCTTTTTAGCTTTATCTACTAATCTTTTTAATAAAACATTACTTTCAATTTCTGGTGTTCCTTTTTTAGCTGCTAAATAAATTTCTTTAGCATAGTTTGAATACAATTTTGCTTTAGCAGCACCCGTTTTTTGAATACTTGCTTTTCTAACTTCATAAGCTCTTCCCATATAAACACTCCTTTTCGTTAAACATTATACTAAACTAATGAATAAAAGTCATTACTAAAAGAATAATTACCCCAATTGCCATGCCATAATAAGTTTCTCGTCTCTTTAAATAGCTCATCACTTCAACCAAAAGTTCGAATAATGCAATATATAAAATCATACCACAAGCTAAAGAGATCAAGGCTAGTAATATATATACTGGAATATTTCCCCCCAACACATACAAGAAAATTGCTCCTATTGAAGAAGAAAAAACTAATAAAATTTCAATAATTTTTTTTAAAAATCCATTATTTTTTTCAACTTCCATACTAGTAGCCACTTCAATTCCTAATGGTAAATTATGACATCCAACAGCTAAAGCAGTTAAAAATCCTGCCGATAGACTTTCTGCTCCAATAATATAAATGCTCATGCCTTCTAATATATTATGTAAAATTAAAGAAGTAGTCATAATAAAACCAATATGAAACAAATGATGGTCATGCTCTTCATGATTTTTTTCGTGTTCATGATGATCATGTTGATGATGCGGTAAAAAATGATCAAAAACTTTTAATATCAATATTCCTAAAATCATAAAAGCTAGAATATACAACAATTTTTGCCATTTACCAAAATAAACAGTTTCACTTATTTCGAGTATTTCTGGCATCAAATCAAAAAATGTCATCCCTAACATCACAACTAAAGCCATTCCAGTTGCTAAAATACTTAATTCTCTTTTTTTCTTAACAAATTTAACTAAAATAAATCCGAACAAGAAAAAAATGCCTGCGGCTAAAGTTAAGAGTACAGCGCTTAAATTTCTCATAATCTCACCTACTACACCTATTTTAACACAAATGAATCAAAAGAAAAAGGCTTAAACCTAAGCCTCATTATCTTGTTGGAACTGCATTCATAGAAAGCTTTCCACTAAAATCTCCATTGGTCAAATAGAGTTGATCAATTGCATCATCATTTTCTAACCAAATATAAAAAACTAAATTATCTGTTGCGCCTACATCTAAAGTTAACGCATCTTCTTCACCAATCAACGTTTTAGATAAGCCTTCAACTAAAGCTGTATCTGAATTTCCTTCTGAACCTATAGTAGAATCAGCAAAATCTCCTGTAAAAACTTGACGTTTCTCGCCTTCAGGATTTACCACTAAAGCCCATTTAAAATATTTGCTAGCTAAATTTTTAGAAATACTCATCTCAACTAAATCAATTGTATATTTTGCTTTTGCTCCGGAAGATGCTGAATTAGTAACACTAAAAGAAACTTTTTCGGCATTATCTTCATAAGTACTACCATCAATCAAAGCTAATTGAGCTGCATTAATGGCATTTGCATCATTTAAAGTAGTAGTAACCTCAAATGGAGCAGCAGTAGACGTAGGAACATCCTTACTTCCTTCAACACTAATATTGAAGAAAGAATAACTAACACTTACTCCAATTACCATAATCGATACTACAAATACAATTACGATAATTGTATATTTTTTCAAACTACTTCCTTCTTTTTTTTCCATAGTACATTCTCCTTATTATATTTCCATTATACAAAAAATCCAAAAATAATCAAGTTTCTAATTTGGTTCAAAGTATACAACACCGTATTTTTTCTCACTTGGAATTAAAATAAGTGTCGCACTATTATCATAACCTAATCTTTCTACATAATCCCAAGATAATTTAACAGCGTATCCAGCAACTTCAGAATCATCAGGCATAATAAAAGTTGTTTCAGAAATAGAATCCAATGTAATTTCAGATACTTCTGGTAAATCTTGCGTTCTTGTATCATCCAAATTATTTTCAACAGTTTTATAAATAGAATTCTCGGCTA